>VGNF01000196.1 GCA_016866195.1 Chloroflexota bacterium
AAAATTTTTCACTTTCTCCCGAAATCAGCCGGATTCTCTCCCCATAGTTTTGTGTCCCACTTCAACAATTTTTCCTCCGGCAGTTCATTTTCAGCCAGCCAGTTCTCTGCGCTCTTGATCAGCGCAAAAAGAAGCGCGTTGCGTGAGGTGTGTTTGAGTTTGGTTTTGCACTCCCCGGTGGTGACCCAGGTGATGGCATTTTCCGAATCCGAGTAAATGGGTATGTGAAGATTGTGTTTCGTCTGCCAGGTCAACGCGTGAACAATGGCAAGGAATTCCCCCACGTTATTGGTTCCATCTGCATACGGTCCGGCGCGGAAGACCTGCTTGCCGGTTTGGATGTTCACCCCGCGATATTCCAATTTCCCCGGCGACCCGGCACAGGCAGCATCCACACAGATGGAAGGAAGTACAGGCATGGGATCGGCGGACTTCCACTTTCCCATGGATGCAGCTATGCCCTTGAAGTCCTCGTACTTCGCCAGAAACGCGGCTTCAGCCTCTGCATTGCTATCGAATGCCTTGTACTGCGCGTCGAGGAATCCCTTCACCTGTTTTTCGCACTCCGCCCATGTGGTGTATACACCGGTCTTGCGTCCCTTCCAAACCACATAAAACTTCTGTTTCATTACTTGTCAATTTTACATCAAAGTAGTTTCTTTCAATAACTTGTTCCCCGTTTGAGCTGCATCTTGTTGAGTCGATCCTGAGCCAAGTACAAATCGTCGTGGACAATTATCAACGGCACACGACAAAACTGACCCAAACCTACCCTGTTCCTCCTCCGCTATCAAGGTATCCGCAGCGGACATCGGCCCGGTCAGCGTTAATTGTTCATCCATGAACAGTTGCTTGGGCTGGATTTCACTGTGTGAAGATGGGCCGCTAAGGGGTTAACAGAACCCAGGACCATCCACCATCGGATGTCTTATACAACTTTCTCAGGCCGGCTGAATCAGTGTTAATCACCCAGCCTGTCGTCGGATTAACAAATTCCAACTCGACAACATTATAACCAAAGGAAATTTCAGAGGAAATGGATGTCCAAACAAGGCCGGTGTCGCGGGTTACGAAGAGCTGATCCAAGCCTTCCACAATGTAATCGGTTGCCGACAGAAACTCAATTTGACCCGAGCCGGAGATCGGTGATCCGGACTGTGACCATGAATTTCCACCGTCTTCAGTCACATAGATATAGGTTTGGATCTGATCGCCTCCAACCCGCAAGGCCAGCATCCCGGTCCTTGCAGATAAAAAACCCATTTGATCGACCAGGAAATCCGACTGCTCGGCACCTTTCGGCAACACCAGATCGATCTTGAACCATACGCGTCCACCATCGTCTGTGCGATACAGGTAGATAGTTCCGGGAGAATAGATTATTCCACTAATCCATGCTGTTTGAGAATTCAAGGGTGTGATCTGGTTCTTTATTCCGCTCCGCGGCAGGCTTTCCCCGGCGCCTTCCAAACTCGAATCATTCGTATACGTACGGGTCCAGGTCGCCCCGCCATCCGTGGTCTGAAAGACCGAAACCGCCATGGATCCAGCTCCAATACCCAGGTCGGACATCATCCAGCCGATATTCGCGTCAACAAATTCCAAATCTCCTCCTCCAAATGGAGTGGTGCTTGACGACCAATGCTGACCCCCATCCGAAGTTCGAAACAATGTGCCGGCCTGGTAATCCGGCAGCTCGGGTATCAGGATCCATGCATGCAAAGCATCGGTAAATTCCGAGGAAACACCGAACAAGTCTCTTTTCACATCCGCAGGCGTGACGTCGTACCAACTTACCCCTCCATCAAATGTGCGCGCTACCTGGAATTCGGTAAAAACCCACCCATGATTCTCGTCGAACATATGGATGGATATCACACGCGGCGAAGGAATGAGCGGTGCCTGTATCGTGGATGTTGTAGGCGTTCCGCTAACGGGGAGGAAGATACCGGGAGTTGCTGTAGCACCGGGCGTAAGGAATTCCTGGGAACTTGGAATCCTTTCCTCGCCTGAACCCTGGGAAAGGATCTGCGACAAAGGATCGGGCAGATTGCAGGCTGAAAGCAGGCCAATAGAAAGGCATCCAACTATCCACAGTCTCATTCATCCACCTCACTACTAAGGGACTTCAACCATTAAATTCGAAAACAGTCGCCTCCCCCTGCCCGACCCCAACGCACAAAGTGGCTAATCCGTACTTCACCTTCCCTCGGAATTTCATTTCATGCAGCAAAGTCGTGGCCAATCGCGCGCCGGAACAACCGAGTGGGTGCCCAATGGCGATCGCCCCGCCGTTCACGTTGACTCGACCGGGATCGAGCTGGAGATCCTCCATCACTGCCAGGGATTGCACAGCAAAGGCTTCGTTGAGTTCGATCAGATCGATATCCTCAATTTTCAATCCCGCCCTTTGCAAAACCTTTCTTGTCGCCGGTACAGGTCCGTAGCCCATTACCCGCGGGGAAACTCCGGCCGAGGCGGAGGCGACCACACGAGCGATCGGCTTGAATTTCAACTCCTTCGCTTTCTCCTCACTCATGATCAGAAGAGCAGCTGCTCCGTCATTTATTCCGGAAGAATTCCCGGCCGTCACCGAACCGCCTTCCTTTTTGAAAGCCGGTTTAAGTTTCGCGAGCGATTCCAAGGTTGTATCGCGGCGGGGACGTTCCTCCGTGTCAACCACAATTGGATCACCTTTCTTTTGCGGGACTGGTATGGGTAAAATCTCCTTGGCAAATCGTTTAGAGTCAATCGCAGCGATGGCACGCTGATGTGATCGCGCTGCAAATTCATCCTGCCGCTCGCGTGTGAGGTGGGGTCGTTCCGCGGCAATATTTTCGGCGGTCTCACCCATTGACTCTGTCCCATACAATTCCTTCATTCTCGGGTTTGGGTATCGCCAGCCGAGAGCGGTGTCCCATGCAGTCAGGTTTCCAAAGGTAAAACCCGCCTCAGCTTTCGGCAGGGAATAAGGTGCCCGGCTCATGGATTCCACTCCGCCAGCGATGTATACCTCCCCTTCCCCGGTCTTGATTGCGCGCGCAGCCATGTTGATCGCCGTCAAACCCGAGGCACACAGGCGGTTAACGGTCACACCACCAACCCCGACCGGAAGACCTGCGAGCAAGGACGCCATTCGAGCCACGTTCCGATTATCCTCCCCTGCCTGGTTCGCACATCCCAAGTAAACCTCTTCGACAATGACTGGATCCACGTCATTTCTGTCAAGCAAGGTTTTGATCACTTGCGCTGCCAGGTCATCCGGCCGAACAGCAGAAAGCGAACCTCCTAGTGCCCCCACAGGCGTACGAAGTGCGTCAATAATCACAGCGTTCTGCATGATAACCTCCAAGAACCTGATCGAAGGAATTGTACCATTTATGAATTTTGAAGGACTCCGGGACGCGCGATATACTTACAGGGTGCTGCGTTAATCTCTTGATTCGAGTGTCGATTTCCTGCCTCATTTCGAACTCATCCAGTCAAGAGAATTATCCGAGAAGCAGTATTACTACCAACATTAAAGGAATGATTTTTGTACATCTGCATATATGACGCATGGCACTACTCTCGGATGTAGGAAAACGACATAATCAGGCTGACGAGTAATTCAACAAATATTGTCCGACTTCTCTTTTAATCACAGGAGAACCAATGGCCGCTCGAGGCTGGATCGAAGTCAGTGATGCCTACTGCAAAGGATGTGAATTGTGCATTAGTGCCTGTCCGCAAGAGGTGATGGAACTGGATATGACCCGCCTGACGCCCAAAGGCTATCACCCCGCGCACACGTTCAAGGAAGGATGCACGGGATGCGCCATTTGTGCCCTCGTTTGCCCGGATGCAGCCATCACTGTCTACCGGGAGATGACGAAAGTTGCTGCAGAAGCCGTTGTTTGATTCCCTGAAGGTCTGCAGTCGAATTCCCCTTCGAGATTGAAATGATCTGCCTTTCCCACGGAGAAACAAATGTCACGTGAGTTATGGAAAGGGAACGAAGCCATCGCCGAGGCAGCCGTTCGCGCCGGCCTCGAGGCTTACTTCGGCTACCCGATCACCCCGCAAACAGAAATATTGGAGTATCTCTCGCGCCGTATGCCGAAGCTTGGACGAGCTTTCCTCCAGGCGGAATCGGAATTGGGCGCGATTAATATGGTCTACGGCGCAGCCTGCACCGGCGCGCGTGTGATGTCCTCCTCCTCCAGCCCGGGTGTCAGTTTGATGATGGAAGGTCTGTCCTACATCGCAGGGACCGAAGTGCCGGCAGTTCTGGTCAACGTGATGCGAGGGGGTCCGGGCCTGGGGAATATCGCTCCTGCCCAGGGAGACTACAATCAGGCGGTTCACGGAGGCGGGCATGGCGACTATCCGCGGATTGTGCTTGCCCCCGCCTCTGTCCAGGAAGCCATCGATTTAATGGCCTTGTCTTTTGACCTCGCCGAAAAATACCGTATGATCACCATGCTGATCCTGGATGGCTCCGTGGGACAAATGATGGAGCCCGCTGAAATGCCGGAAATGAGATCGCCGAACCGGAAGAAATTCGATTGGGCGACGGATGGAGCGTTGAATCGCGATCGGCGGGTCTTGTCCTCGATTTACCTGGATCCGTTGGCAGAGGAACAAACCAACTTCCGCCTGATGCAACGGTGGAAGGAGGTAATGGCGAACGAGGTGCGGTACAAGGAATATTTCCTTGAGGATGCTGAAATCGTGATCGTCGGATTTGGAACGGCTGGACGCGTATCGCTGTCCGCCGTGCGAGCAGCGCGTGAGCGGGGGATTAAAGTGGGACTGCTGAGGCCGGTGACAGTGAGTCCCTTCCCCTACGAAGTGCTGGACCGTCTTACAGGACAGGCGCGAACCTTCCTGGTCGTGGAAATGAACACAGGCCAAATGCTCGAGGACGTTCGCCTGGCAGTGCGCGGCAGAGTTCCCGTGGCATTCTATGGCAGGACAGGCGGTGTGGTTCCCTTCCCGGATGAAATCCTGGATGAAATCCAAAGGATCAATACAGAACCCGTCTCTGCGGAAGCAGACCCCCGGCAATCCTGGTTGGACCGCATGACCGCCATTAAAGCTTAAAGGACTAATCGATGACCATCGCTCCCAACAACCTTGTGTACGATCGACCGGAAGCCTTCACCGATATGCCCACGCATTATTGCCCGGGATGCACGCACGGAGTGGCTCACCGGCTGATCGCGGAAGTATTGGATGAGATGAAGGTGATCGACCGCACCATCGGCGTCGCCCCTGTAGGCTGTTCGGTGTTCGCTTACAATTACTTCGACACCGATTTCGTAGAAGCCCCTCACGGCCGCGCTCCAGCCATGGCCACCGGGATCAAACGGGTGCTGCCGGATCGCATCGTTTTCACTTACCAAGGGGATGGCGACCTGGCTTCGATCGGTATGGGGGAAATCGTCCACGCTGCAGCCCGGGGAGAAAACCTGACGGTCATCTTCATCAATAATGCCAATTATGGCATGACCGGCGGTCAGATGGCTCCTACAACGCTTCCGGGCATGAAGACGACTTCCTCCCCAGATGGGCGCGACGTGGAAACCCAGGGGTACCCGATTCGGATGGCGGAAATGCTATCCACCCTGGAGGGTGTCGGATATTGCGTAAAACGCTCTCTTCATGATCCCAAGAACATCCGGCTGGCCAAGAAAGCCATCCGCACGGCTTTCGAAACTCAATGGCGCGGTCTTGGGTTTTCCATGGTCGAATTGCTGTCCACCTGTCCAACAAACTGGGGAATGACACCTGTCAACTCCCTGAAGTTCGTCGAGGAGCACATGGTCCCGGCATATCCTCTGGGGGATTACAAGATCACTGACCCGATCAAGCAGATCAAAGTGTGAGAGAAATATGCAACAAGAGATCATAATCGCAGGATTTGGCGGTCAGGGCGTGCTCTTTGGTGGACAGGTGCTTGCGTACGCGGCAATGGACACCGGAATGGAAGTCACCTGGATCCCTTCCTACGGGCCGGAAATGCGCGGTGGAACAGCGAACTGCACCGTTGTCATTTCCGATCGGGAGATTGGTTCCCCTCTCGTCAAAAATCCCCCACTCGCCATTGCACTGAATCTACCGTCTTTTGACAAGTACGAATCCCTGCTCGCCACAGGTGGTACGCTTATCGTGAACCAATCCATGGTGGACCGCGTCGCAAAACGGGTCGACATTCAATCGATCTTCGTTCCCTGCAACGAAATCGCCGAGGAAATCGGCGATAAACGACTCCTGAACATGGTGGCGGTGGGGGCATTGCTGACTGCCCTGCCTGAGATTGGTTTGAAGGATGTTGAAAAAGCGCTTGAGAACCATCTGCCTGCCAAGCATCAGCACCTGCTTCCAAAGAATTTTACGGCTTTACGACGGGGGCTTGAGCACGCGCAGAAAATGCCCGCATAAGCACGTATGGGTCCTGTTCTCGGACCTCATGCAATAGTTACCATTGGTCAGGTTCATTACCTGACGTCCTTAATAAGTGTGGGTCTAATTGATCAATTCGTCCAATAGGGGATCACTTAAAAAGAACATCCCAAAATCATCTTCGTACACCAGCGTATATCCCTGGATTTGGCCATTGCGCGCATCGATATAAAAGGGAAGAGCTTCGGCAAAGCTCTCCGGCTTCACTGCGCTTCCCACCCCATCGGTGTTCGTATAATCGTAAACCTGTTGTTTCCATAGAGCGATCACATCCGGTTCGGTTCTCTCGACATAACCGTAGTGAATCAAACCCCACCTGTGGCGAACCTGCCAGCGCGGATCCTCCGAAATATAGACGCGCACATCCCGCAGGATGAGCAGTTTTCGATCCAGGTCGATTTTGGACAGGTACTTCTTTTCCACCACGGAAAAGAATTTCAGCGATTCGCTTTCCGATTCCTTATGCCACTGGTCGGAAACCAAACCCGCGCTGAATTGGAAGTTCTTCACAGCCTGAATCCCGACCAGACTGAACACCAGAATCGTCGCAAGAAGCCGTAGAAAGCCCC
>VGNF01000197.1 GCA_016866195.1 Chloroflexota bacterium
CCCCGCGCGTCGCAGGAAACATGACCGGCCAGCTGTTTCTGCGGAGCTTCGAGCGCAGCGACCGGATTTACAACGCCATGATCGCGCGCGGGTATTCGGGCAACCAATACACCCTCAATCCGCATGAGATGAAATCCAGCGACTACTTCACCGCCGCTTTTGTGCTCACGAGCCTCTTCCTGCTGCAGGTCATCGGGAGATTTTGATGCCCGTCTCACATTCCACAAGCCCGGTGTTCATCCCGGCTATCGATGGGGACGTCCTGCGGGTTCAGGACCTCGAGTTTGCCTATCCGGACGGGCACAAAGCCCTTCAGGGAGTCACTTTCCACATGCGCGGCGGGGATAAAGCCGCACTGGTCGGGCCTAACGGCGCAGGCAAATCCACGCTGATGCTGCACCTCAACGGAATCCTTCAGGGGAATGGAGGGATCGAGGTCGGCGGCCGGTCCTTGACGCGCGAGAACCTCCCTCTTATACGAGCGATGGTGGGACTGGTCTTCCAGAATCCAGACGACCAATTGTTCTCCCCAACCGTATTCGATGACGTGGCGTTCGGTCCGCTTCACATGGGTTTACCCGAAGACGAAGTGCGTGCCCGGGTGGACGCCGCACTGGATGCCGTCAGGATGCCCGGCTACCGCGAACGGTTATCCCATCACCTGAGCATGGGCGAAAAGAAGCGGATCGCGATCGCTACCGTGCTCTCGATGCAGCCCAGCCTGCTGGTCCTGGATGAACCGACGGCCGGACTCGACCCGCGGGCCCGCCGGACGCTGATCCGATTGCTGCACGATCTGCCGATTACCATGCTGGTCTCCACGCACGACATGGCCATGGTCAAGGAGCTCTTTCCGCGTACCATCGTGATGGATGAAGGCCGCATCGTGGCCGACGGATCGACCCGCGAGGTTTTGTCAGATGAGGCCTTTCTGCTGGCGCACGGATTGGAAAAGCCGTGAGCGGCTCGAATCCATCCGGATCATGAAGGAGGCGGCATGTCAGATATCTTGATCATCGGCGGGGGTGTGATCGGTGTTTGCACCGCGCATGAACTTGCAAAACGTGGAGCGAAAGTCATGTTGATCGAACAGGGGGAGATCAGCAGCGGCGCCTCCTACGGCAACGGCGGATTGATCGTCCCCAGCCATTGCGTTCCGCTCGCCGCGCCGGGCGTTCCTCTGCAGGGATTGAAATGGATGTTCAATCCCGAGAGTCCGTTTTACATCAAACCACACTTTAATTTCGAATTCCTTGAGTGGATGCTGTTATTTGCCTATGCGAGCCGCCGCGGACCGATGATGCGGGCATTGCCCGTCTTGAGCGAGCTGCTGCTTTCCAGCGGAAGGATCTTCGATGAGATTGCCAGGGAGGGCGGTTTTCCCTTCGGTTATGAACAAAAGGGTACCCTGGCTGTGTTTCTTACCCAGCGCGCGTTGGACAAAGGCCTGGAGGAGGCGCATTTGGTGGGAGGATTCGGGGTCGAAACCAGGTCCCTGAACGGGACCGAGCTGTGCGAACTCGAGCCGGCCTTACGCGCCGAAGTGGCCGGCGGCATTCATTATCCACAAGACGCACATATCGATCCGGCGGGATTCGTGATCGGACTGGCGGAAAAAGCAATGGAGCTTGGCGTCAAGATTCTCACGCATACCGAAGTCATGCGTTTTGAAACGGAGGGGAAAAAGATCAACCAGGTGCAGACCACGCGCGGGGACTTCACCGCAGATCAGGTCATCCTGTGTGCCGGAGCGTGGTCCCCGGTGGTCCTGCGGGAATTGGAGATCAACCTCCCGATTCAGGCTGCCAAAGGGTACAGCATCACGCTGGAAACCCCTGAGATTTCGCCGTCGTATCCGTTGATGTTCCCCGAGGCCCGTGTGGTCGTCACGCCGTTCAAGGACCGCCTGCGGCTGGCCGGCACGCTCGAACTGGCCGGGATGGATTTCTCGATCCAATCCCGCCGGGTGGATGCGATTCGAACCAATTCGGCCAAGTACCTGCAGGGATTGGAGAACGCAAAGGTAACCGAGATCTGGCGCGGGCTGCGCCCGTGCACGCCGGATGGGCTGCCGGTCATCAGCCGCGCAAAACAGTTCGACAACCTGATCGTTGCCGCCGGCCACGCCATGCTCGGCATGTCACTCGGGCCGATTACCGGTAAACTGACCTCACAGCTGGCATTGGGGGAAAATCCTGAAATGGACCTGGCTCCGCTCAGGCTGGAAAGGTTTTAAATTCGATCCCCCATGAAATAAAGAAGAGCCGCGGTGTAGACTATGCGGCTCTTCTTGTTGTTTATTTAACGTGAATTGGGGCTATGCATCAGCCTTCATTTTTCACCGCAAAGAGCGCTGAAATCGCCGGGCTTTCTAAGGATTTCCTCCACCTTGTTAGAGTGCCTTGCGGATAAATTCCTTATCCCGAACTGACTATATTTACCCTGCTCGGCGGGAGACTCCCATCCACACCGATATGCGACTACAGATCTCCAGACGATCATTCTCACGCGAAATCAGGAAATGGAGACCTTCAGTCTATGCCGACGGGGTAAGGACACCCTCGCCGACAAGTCGATTTTTTAATGAGACGGTTCATTTTTATTTGTCCATCGAAGGCGTACTGGGTGGTGACATCCAATTTGTTGGAGTTCAGGCGCTTACCCAGGCAGAGATTCAAGCGGTGGAAGGCAGGCAAAAATTTGCCTGATGTATAATTATCAAATGGAAAGAGGCGTACCATGCTGATAACCTATATTCACAGCGCTATGCGCTTGGCAGAATATGAAATCCTTGAAGACAGGCAATATTATGGCGAAATACCGGGCTTCGATGGGGTCTGGGCGCAAGCGCAAAACCTGGAGGCTTGCCGTGAAGAGTTACAAAGCGCGCTGGAGGACTGGCTGATAATGGGTCTGCGAATGGGCCATAAGTTGCCTGTTGTTAATGGGATTCAACATACCCCAGCGGAGGCATAATTCATGCCAGCCTTCGCTCCCATTAAACGCAAAGATTTCATCAAGGCTCTTTAGCGCGTGGGGTTTGATGGTCCCTTTTCGGGAGGCAAACACGAATTTCTGGTGAGGGGGGAGTCGAGGTTTATTCTTCCTAATCCACATCACAGCGAAATTAGCAAAGACTTGCTCGCTCGGTTATTACGCCAGGCTCATATTAGCCGAGAGGAATGGGAAGAACTATAAATCCGAACGCATAATGAAAAGAGCAATGAGAAAAAATCTCATTGCTCTTAATGTTTAATTGATTACTTCTTACAATCCCGCGGCTTTCTTGAGCGCGGCGGCCTTGTCGGTCTTCTCCCACGGGAATTCGATGTCATCGCGGCCGAAGTGGCCGTAGGCGGCGGTTTTGCGGTAGATCGGCTTGCGCAGGCCGAGGTCGCGAATGATCGCGCCCGGGCGCAGGTCGAAGTGCTCGTTGATCAGCGCGGCGATCTTCTCATCGGCGATCTTCGCCGTTCCAAAGGTCTCCACGTTGACCGAAAGGGGATGTGCGACGCCGATGGCATACGCAACCTGCACTTCCACGCGGTCGGCCAGGTCCGCCGCGACGATATTCTTGGCCACGTAGCGCGCGGCGTAGGCAGCCGAGCGATCGACCTTCGTCGGATCCTTGCCGGAGAAGGCGCCTCCGCCGTGGCGACCCATACCTCCGTAGGTGTCGACGATGATCTTGCGGCCGGTCACACCGGCATCGCCCTGCGGTCCGCCGACGACGAAACGGCCGGTGGGGTTGACGAAGATCTTCAATTTTTTATCCACCATATCGGGGGGGAGCGCAGGCATGATCAACTGTTCGGTAATGGTTTCGGTGATTTCAGCCTGTGAAACTTCCGGAGCATGCTGAGTCGATATGAGCACGGTATCCACGCGCTTCGGCTGGCCTTTTGAGTATTCGATGGTTACCTGACTCTTGGCATCCGGGCGCAGCCATTGGATCGCCCCGCTCTTGCGCAGTTCACTCTGCCTGCGGGTGAGCTTGTGCGCCAGGTAAATCGGCATGGGCATGAGCGTGGGAGTCTCCCTGCAGGCATACCCGAACATCATCCCCTGATCGCCGGCGCCGATGGATTCGACCTCCTCGTCGGTCATCTTGTGGCCATCGCGGGTCTCCAGGGCATGATTCACGCCCATGGCGATGTCGCCGGACTGTTTTGCAATGGCCACCAGCACGCCGCAGGAGTTCCCATCGAAACCCTTCTCGCTCGAGTCGTATCCGATCTCGTTGATCACCTTGCGCGCCAGCTCATCATAGTTGAACTGTGCATTGGTGGTGATCTCGCCGAGCAGCATCACGTAGCCGGTCTTGGTGGCGGTCTCGCACGCTACGCGCGAGCGCGGATCCTGCTCCAGGCAGGCATCCAGCACGGCGTCCGAGATCTGATCGCACATCTTGTCGGGGTGCCCCTCCGTAACCGACTCCGAAGTGAACATCAGTTGCGGGGAGGTCATGAAAGTATTGGACATTATGAGTCTTTCTCCTTAGGAAATGAAATTGCCCTTTCAAACATGCTGAAAGGGCAATGAACTAACAAAGTCGGTTTACCCTCTCATCTCCCAGAACATCCGTCTGTCGGAATTGGCACCATGGGATCGATCATAAGACATCCGATCAATCACTGGTTGTCGAGGCATCGCAGGGCCGGTCCCTCCGCCTCTCTGGATAAGAGCGCCTAATCGGGCTATTAATTTGTAGCGGGAGTGTACCATAGGTAGGTGGAATTCATCAATCCACCGGTCAATCGTCCTGAACGCAGCGAAATCCGATTCGGACCGAACTATTTCCGTAGAAACCCGCCGAGCCCGGCACCGCAAAGAGATTTGGACCCGCTTCATAACCGCGATTCGCAATACGCAGGCTGAGCAGATCGTCCTGGAAGGAACCGCCTCGAATGACCCGCATGTGGTTCAAGCCGCCCTCGGCCGGTCCCTGAGGATTTTCTTCCGGGGATTCGGCGTAATAGAATGGATCATAGTAATCCGCGACCCATTCCCAGACATTGCCTGCCTGATCCAATATTCCGAACGGGCCGGCGCCTTCCGCATACGTCCCCACGCGCGTGGTATCCCCGACGATGTTTCGTGAATTGGAATTGTACGCATTGGGCGGCTCATCGCCCCAGGGAAAGGTGCGCATGTCGTCTCCGCGGGCAGCACGTTCCCATTCGGCCTCGGTCGGCAGGCGCCGCCCGGCCCAGGCGCAATAGGCTTCCGCATCGCGCCAGGTGACATGAATCACCGGATAATCCTGAAATTCCGGATTGCCAAAATACTCGCCGCGATTATCCGAGTTCAACCTGGACGGAGGCCGGCACGCGCCCGCCGTCACACACAAGCCATACATGCCGTTGGTGATCTCCACCTGATCCATCCAGAATGCATGCAATCGAACGTGATGCGCGGGCAGTTCGTCGTTTTCCAGCAGGACGTCCAGACCGCCCACATAGACGCTGCCGGACGGAATGTACAGCAGTGTCATTCCATCCGTCTCGGAAATTCGAATCGTAAGCGGAGTAGGCGAAGGAATCGGAGTGAAGGTCGGGCGGGGAGTCGGAAGCAGGAGCATTGGTGTCGGTGTTTCCATCTGGATTGTGGGAGTGGAGGTTACGGCTTCAGTCGCGTCAAAACCCTGAGGCGCGCAAGCGGTCAGAAGGAGAGTGAGTAGGAAAAGAACGGTTCGTTTCATTATGTCACCCTGCCGAAGGAAACACCGTACCTGAGTTCGTTGCAGATTTCAGGACGATGTGAGCTACATCCTGAGCGAAGCGTAATCGAAGGAGTAGCGACACTTGCACCCCGATCGGGCCGCGAGCCCGACGGGGCGAGACGGCCTGGAGCACACCTGCCCCACCTGCACTGCAACGCACGCAGTGCGGTGCAAGTGTGGCGGGCGGTGCCAGGGAGTGCGGGTGAGGATCTCCCTCCTGAAATAATGAGACTCTTCGGTCACAGGAAACGCTCCCTCAGAGAGGCACACCATTTCCGAGGACTGCAGTGAGAACACTTTTGCGAAAGGGACTTTATGGAACGAGCAAAAGGGCATTGCGCGCCTGGTCTTCGAAGAATTTTGGGTTGATCTGGTCCGCCTTGCTCCAGGCTTTGCGCGCACCGTCGTACCCATGCCACAACCAGGCTTCCTCAGACATTTCGGTCACACCGCGCGCGTAATCGGTGAGCACTAGCAGGTCGTCGTTGCGGCCCGAGTGGAAGTAGGCAAGGAATGGGCCGAATTGATAGCGAAACATGCGCAGCGGCAGGCCGATCTCGCGCGCCCGGTCGTAGGCGAGCGCAGCCTCCTCGTAGCGGTCGAAGTACACCAGGTTGCTGCCGTAATTGAACCAGGCGAATGCATCCTGTGGATTCGACTCAGTCAGCGCACGTGAGGCGCTCAGGGCGTCACTGCGGTTTTGATCCGCGGACCAGTCCGAGGCAAGCAGGGATTTGACCTCCTCCTCAAATTGCGGAAAATAAATCACCATGTACAGGTTGTTGAACGGCTTCCATTCGGATTCCAACTGGGCATAGGATATTCTTATGTCTGCGCCATGATACGAATCCTGGACCGTGAATTCCCGGGTTGCATCGTCATAGGCGGTGAGCAGCAGGTAGTGCGCCGCCCACAGGTC
Source organism: Chloroflexota bacterium (assembly GCA_016866195.1). Lineage (GTDB taxonomy): Bacteria > Chloroflexota > Anaerolineae > Anaerolineales > Villigracilaceae > VGNF01. The sequence goes on from VGNF01000197.1 coordinate 6,642, forward strand.
GTCATTGGGACCTAAGGCATCGTTTGGATCGAGCGAGGTAACGCTCTCGACCATGACCGGGTAATTGGCCGCGAGCAGGCGCTTGAGCAGGTCGATATTCCCGCCGACACGATATTCAAGGTTCAGCCAGCCGGCTTGCGTGCGGA
>VGNF01000198.1 GCA_016866195.1 Chloroflexota bacterium
GGGGCAATTTAATGATTTCTGGGCGGTGGATGGCGTTAACCTTTCCGTCCAACCCGGTGAGATACTTGCATTACTAGGGCAGAATGGTGCCGGCAAAACAACCACGGTTCGCATGCTTACGGCACTATTGACACCCACCCGAGGCTGGGCGCGGGTGGCGGGTTTTGATGTCATCCGTCAGGGTCGGGATGTAAGGTCATCCATTGGCGTGCTCACCGAGCAGCATGGATTGTACATGCGAATGAGCGCGCATGAGTATCTTGATTTCTTTGGTCAAGTCTATAAATTGGCTCCCGATCTCCGTCGTCGCCGATCGGGGATCAATTACTGGAGTATTTCGGTTTGTCCGAGGCTACCCATCGCCGCATTGGGGAATATTCCAAGGGGATGCGGCAGAAACTGGCCCTGGCGCGCGCCATGATTCACGATCCGGGAGTTCTATTGTTGGATGAGCCCACTTCTGCGATGGATCCGGAATCCGCTCGATTGGTGCGGGACGAAATCGCCCGCTTGAAATCCTCCCGCCGCACGATCGTGATCTGCTCCCACAATTTGACTGAGGTCGAGGCACTGGCGGATAAGATCGCCGTCATCTATCGAGGCAAGATACTCATCCAGGGATCTCTGGAGGAACTAAAGGTTCACGCACTGGGCGAACCCAGATATGAACTGCTATTCTCCCGCGATTGGGATTCGTCCGGCATGAAAATCCCTGCTGGTGTGCGGGTAGTTTCGCGCAGCCCAAGGCAGATCCTTCTGCAAGTAAGTCATCCGCAGGAAGTTAATTCCGCAATCCTGAAAGAACTGGCCTCTCGGTCGGCGCCAGTCCTGGCATTTCAACCGGAATCCCGGAGTCTGGAGCAGGTATATCTCAAGGTGATGTCGAATGCACGGGAATACACCAATGTTCACTAATTTGACTCCGGTCTGGATCGTGGCACACAGGGAATTAAGGGACCAGATGAGGGATTGGCGGGTCCTGGCTCCCATGTTGACCCTTGTAATTTGTTTTCCTTTTTTAATGAACGAATTTGCCAAGCAAACTGTTGATTTCCTGAATCAGTTCAATGCCAACCTGATCCTGGATCGCCTGGTGCCGTTCTCGATCATGATCATAGGCTTTTTTCCGATCACCGTTTCTCTTGTCGTGGCGCTGGAATCATTCGTTGGCGAAAAGGAAAGGGGCACCATTGAACCGCTGTTGAGCTCCCCCCCTCGGTGATGATTCAATTGTTGTTGCTCACGACGGCCCACGCCTTTTTGATGGTGAGCGCCGCGATCGTGATCTCGGTTCAATCCACTTCGGTAAAGGCGGCCAACTTGCTCGCATCCTTCATTGTCATTCCGGTGGCAATCCTCATGCAGGGTGAGGCGGTCATCCTGTTCTGGGGAAACGAACGGGTGCTTTGGCTGGCAGTGCTGGGAGTGGTCATCATCGCTTTGTTGTTGATTCGTGTGGGAATCGCTCATTTCCACCGGGAGTACTTGTTGGGTCGCGAAATCGATGTTTTGAACTTCCATTGGATGTGGCGGATGTATATCGCAAATTTTTTGGGAGGTGCGAGCTCCATTCCTTCCTGGTATTCCTCCGTCCTGGGAACCACCCTCCGCAGGGTGGCTCCGGCATTTCTGGCTCTTGTGCTCGTTGCCGGGGTGAGCCTCTGGCTTGGGTACGACTGGATCATGGACAATGTTCCCACCGCCCTTGCCAATGCTTTGCCCGAGGAGGTTGAACGACTGTCGCGGCAGTTGACAGAATTTCCGGATGTTCGAACATTCCGTGAGACCATTTCAGCCCCATTTTTGTTTCTGAACAACACGCGAGCCGTGTTCTTGATTTTCTTGGCCGGCTTGTTCTCGTTCAGCGTACTCGGTGTGTTGATCTATATGGTGAATATTGGATTGATCGGTGGTCTGTTTGGACTGTTCGAATTGCTGGGAATCCAGGCTGTGCCCCTGTTCCTGGCGGGTGTACTGCCGCATGGCATACTCGAAATCCCCGCTCTCATGGTTGGGAGCGCGGCCATGCTGTATTTTGGAGTTGCCCTGGTTACGCCTCAGACCGGGAAATCCATCGGGGAAGTAATCATTGAATTACTGGCTGATTGGACGAAGATATTTATTGGATTGGTGATTCCTTTGTTGGCGGTGGCCTCTGTGATCGAAACCTATATCACCCCTGCCATTTTGCATGCGGTTATCAAATAGGAACTTAAAAAGGCAGGTTGACGAATCCGGGGTTCCGACGGGAGAGAGGCCTCAAGTCGAAAAAAGCCAGCACGTAATGTAACAAAAGAGATTGATCCTATGGCACGCGTGATCATATTGGGCTCTTCGAATGCCATTCCCCTTCCGAGGGTGCCGAGAATACGCATATGGCGATCGCAGGTGAAAATCGGCTGGTGCTGGTGGATTCGGTCGGCAATCCCCTCCTGCGTCTGAACCAGGCGGGTTTGGATGTAAACCAGATCAGCGATATCATAGTGACTCATTTTCATCCCGATCATGTTTCAGGTCTTCCATTGCTGTTGATGGACTTGTGGCTGATAGGGAGGGCAACTCCCTTGAACATCCACGGGTTGCATTACACGATCGATCGAGTGGAATCGATGATGGCATTGTACAATTGGTCGGATTGGCCGCAATTCTTTCCCGTAACTTTTGCCAGACTGCCCGAAGCCGAGATGGTACAGGTTCTGGATTCCTCGGAGTTTCGAATACTGGCATCGCCGGTAAAGCATATGATTCCGAATATCGGCCTGAGGATCGAATTCAAGAAAAACAACATGGTGATGGCGTATTCGTGTGACACCGAGCCTTGCGCGGAGGTGATTCGCCTTGCGAACGGGGCGGACCTGTTAATCCATGAAGCTTCGGGAGAATCTGTGGGACATTCCTCCGCCCAACAAGCCGGTCAAGTTGCAACGCGGGCAGAGGCTGGGAGACTGTGCCTCATCCATTACCCCTCCGGACGATATGCAACCGGAGATCCCTTGGTGGAGGCGAGGCAGTCATATCAAGGTGATATTTTGCTTGCCAAAGATTTCATGATATTCGATTTCAACCTGAACGCTGCCGCCGCCGATCTTGGAAGAGAGTTCTCAGGGTGGATATCCAATAACCGACCTTCGGGGAATCTTCAGGAACCGTGAAATTACCAGCCGGAAATGTACGGTTCCCATTCCCCATTTATTCCCAGGTGCCGGCCAAATAAATAGAATGCGTTCGTTGGGGGTTCTTTAGGCAGGCGCAGAAGGTGCATATGGACCTCATCCACTTTACGCCCGCCTTTGCGATGGTTGCACGCGGAACACGCGGCGACGACATTGGTCCAAATATGTTGCCCGCCCAAATGCCGGGGAACCACATGGTCCACGGTCAAATTACCCTCCCGTTTTCCGCAATACTGACAGGTATAATTGTCTCGTCGGAAGACCTCCCGACGGGTTAATTTTACATGTGGTCGTGGACGATGAATTTGCGATTGGAGTCGGATAACGGATGGTCTGGGCAGGAACAAGGAAACGGTACGAATATTCCCTCGTCCATTTGCAACCATCCCAGCCTTTCCTGCCAAAATCAAGCAAACCGCTCGGCGGGTTGTGCATATATGAATAGGCTCAAAATTTTCGCATTGAGCACAAGGACAGGTTCGTGCATGGGTCTCCGCAATTGTGCATGATTATACTGCCAGAATCCCAAACTGGTTTGAGGCAAATGGGTCCAAATAGTAGGGTAGATCTGCGATGAATGTGCTGGTTGTTGGTGGAACCGGATATCTCGGAAGGCATCTTGCGCGATCCTTTCTCGAAGATCGCCACGAAGTGTTCATTTTGACCCGCGGAGCGAAAGAGGTGGCAGGCACCCGGTTGATTCGTTGGGATGGGAAATCAATTCATGGTTGGGGGCATAGGATCGAGGAAATGGATTTGGTCATCCATTTGGCTGGAAAGTCGTTAGGGACATGGCCGTGGACCAGATCACGCAAGCAGGAATTTGAAACCTCCCGCGTTGAATCGGGGCGGGTGCTCATGCAGGCAATTCAACAGGCCAGGCATCGTCCCCGCCTGTTTGTGCAACAGTCAGGGATCAATTTTTATGGATTGCGAGGTGATGCCGCCGACGAATCGTCGGGTGGACCCTTGGGAAATGGGCGGCAGATTTTTCCTTGGATCCATCTTGAGGATTGGATAACAGCGGTGAGGTACCTGGTCGCCAATGAAAAAACGCAAGGGGCGTATAATTTAATTGCGCCTGCGGCAACTTCCAATTTGGAATTCAACCGGGAATTGGCACTGGCTCTCTACCGGCCATTTTGGCTCCCGACTCCGGCGGCAATCCTGCGGATCCTGCTCGGAGAAATGAGCCTCCTGATCTTGGAAGGCCGGGCTGTCAATCCAAAGCGCTTATTGGATAGCGGATTTCAATTCCATTTCCGTCACGTCAGGGATGCGCTTATCAATATATTCGGGAATTGAAGATGGAGGTTTGAAAATGAAAAAACTGATCTTTGTTGTCGCCCTGGGACTGGCCGCTTGCGGATCGAATGTGCGGGAGACTCCCATTCTGCCTGAATTTATCTCCACACCATCTGGTTTTATCGATCCTTCCTATCCCACAGCACAGGCTAATCTTCAATCCGCTAGCCAGGTATCAGGCGGGATTGAAGTCCGTATTGAAAAAGCCTGGATGGAGGGGAAGAATTTAAATGCAAATGTTTGCTTCACATTGCCGGATGCGGCGGATTGGTCCATTTATGCCGCAAGACTAGATTACGGGGGCATTGTCCAGCAGGAGTACGGGACTACGCTGCTCAGTATTCAAGATTCCACAAGTGATAAACCGGGCTTGCGCTGTGATATGCTTACATTTGTCATTCAGCCGGATGCGGATCTGTCATCAGCCACCATTGTGATCGAGTCGATCGCCGCGACGCCACGGGAGGGGGAATACTGTTCGATCTATATGCCCAAGATCCAACAAGCCGTTCTCGACCGCGGTATCGGGATCGTTCTGGAATGTGTCGAAGATAACGGAGTGCTTACGATGCGGATCACAAGTTATCCGCCGGAGCTTTCCCTGGAACAAGCGGAGGAGATCGTCTATAGCGAAGAGTTTTTCACGGTCAAGGGTCCATGGAGCTTCCCGTTTGATCTGTCTCAATAATGGGTTTGTTGTATAATACGAGCGGTTTCTTGCATGTCCGAAATGATCCAAAAAGTGAGTCGCTACGTTCCGTAAAGCCCTTGATGGTGAGTGAATGAAACGCGCCCCCACCATCGAGGGCGCGTATTCTTTTTTGGAGATTGAATGTGAACATTGATCAGCAAGTTGACCTTTTTATGCAGGGCACGGAATATGGCGATGATACAACCCGGAACGCCATGGCTGTTGAACTGCGGGAACGATTGCTGTCGGCTGAGAAGGAGGGGCGGCCTCTGCGCGTATATTGCGGGTATGACCCTACTTCCACAGATTTGCATCTGGGTCATACGATCACCATGCGCAAGCTCCGGCAGTTTCAAGAATCCGGACACGAGGTCACGTTCTTGATCGGAAGCTACACCGCACTGGTTGGCGATCCTTCGGACAAGAACAAGGCCCGGCCGGTCCTGACCCCGGAGCAGGTGGCTGAAAACGCACGTACGTATGCCGACCAGGCGTTTCGAATCCTCGATCCCGAGAAGACGGTGATCCGTTACAACGGAGAGTGGCTTTCCGGGTTAAATTTGTTGGATCTTATTCGCCTTGGCCAGAACTTCACGGTTCAGCAGTTTCTTGCACGTGAAAACTTTGCGGTTCGTCTGGAAAAGGGTGAACCGATTTTCCTGCATGAGACTTTCTACGCGCTGATGCAGGGATACGACGCGGTGGCGATGCACACCGATGTCCAGGTGGGCGGCTCCGATCAATTATTCAACATCATTGTCGCAGGTCGAAAACTTCAGGAAGCCCTGGGTCAAAAGCCTCTGGTGGGGATTATTACAGGTATTTTGCCAGGGACCGATGGGATTCAAAGGATGTCCAAATCCGTGGGGAATGTCATTCCGATTAATTCCGGGCCTGCGGATATGTTCGGGAAGTTGATGTCCGTGCCGGATGTCGCCCTGGGTAAGTACATGAGATTGACCACGCGATGGCTTCCTCCCAAAATTGAAGAAATCGAAAATGAATTGAATGCCGGTTCGCTTCACCCACGGGATGTAAAAATGCAGGTGGCGGAGGAGATCGTCGGCATCTTCTATGGTGATGCGCAGGCTTCACGCGCCCGCCAGACTTTCGTAAAGACGTTTCAGCAAAGGGAAGTGCCTGAGGATATTCCAGAATATTCGATCAAGCCGGGGCAATCGGCTCTCGAGATCCTTCTCGATGCAGGGTTGGCTTCTAGCAGGAGCGAAGCTCGACGATTGTTCGATCAAAAAGGGGTTCGCCTTGATGGCACGGCGATCGAGCGCGGAGACCAGACGGTTACACCCCCGGGCATTTTGCAGGTGGGCAAGAGAAAATTTCTGCGTTTGCGTTTGAAGTGAGATCAGAACTCGAACGAGGCATTTGAATTGATTATCAAATCCTTTTGATTTCTGCTTCATGCAAAAATCTCTTAACGGGATTGGGCGGAAACAGGCCAGTATATCGTAACTTCAGTATAGATATTAATGCAGCACTCAGTAGCAGGGCCGAAGCCCTCGAAAAACGGACAGCCCAAGGTAGCCTAAATCAGGTTTACCTTGGGCTGGATTTGTAGAGGCGTCGACGGGATTTGAACCCGTGAATCA
>VGNF01000199.1 GCA_016866195.1 Chloroflexota bacterium
AGGGGTATCCAGGAATCCGATCAGGAGATATAAGGCGAATGGGATCGCCAGCGCGAGAATTTCGCCCCGCAGCGTGACAAGCCCTGCCAGAAGCAGTCCATGAACGATCGTGGAAAGGAGCAGGAATCGCGGCAAGTTATTGAATCACCGGCACAGGTGTCTGAGCGAGCACATCGCGAACCACATCGGCGTTCACATCCTGCGACATCCAGAACTCCGGCTGAAGCAGAACGCGATGCCCGAGGATCGGCAGGGCAAAGCGCTTGATGTCGTCCGGCAGCACATAATCCCGCCCCTGGATGGCCGCTTGCGCCCGCGCCATTTTAAGAAAAGCCAGCGAAGCGCGCGGGCTTGCGCCGACAGCCACGCGCCGATCCTTGCGAGTGGCCTGGACCAGTTGGGAAATGTAATCCTCCAGGTCCCCGTCCACGTGCACCTGCTCGAGCGCATGGCGCATTTCCAAAACCTCCCTCCCCTTGACGACCACCCTCAATGCAAGGTCATCCTGTTTATGCTGCCTGCGGCGGTGGAGAATTTCGCGTTCCTCCTCCAGGGTGGGATATCCAACCGCAAGCATTATCATGAAGCGGTCCAATTGGGCCTCCGGGAGCGGAAAAGTGCCTTCATATTCGATCGGATTCTGGGTGGCCAGAACAATGAACGGATCCGGCAGCGGCAAACTTTCCCCTTCCAGGGTCACCTGTCGTTCCTGCATGGCTTCAAGCAGGGCCGATTGGGTTTTTGGAGAGGCCCGGTTGATCTCATCGGCGAGCAGGATATTCGCAAATACCGGACCCTTTCTCAGGAAGAACTTGTTCTTTGCCCGGTCAAAGACGTTTCCACCAGTAATATCGCCGGGCAGCAGGTCCGGCGTAAATTGAATGCGCCGGAAATCCAACCCGAGGGCGGCGGCGAAACAGCGTGCGATCAGTGTTTTTCCGAGGCCGGGATAATCCTGCAGCAAAACGTGCCCGCCCGCCAAAATGGCTGCCAGGATCATTTCCAACACATCTCGTTTCCCGATCACCGCCCTCTCGATCTCGTCGATCGCCGCCCGGCTGAGTTGCGAAACCCTACTGGCGTCCATGGTATTTGATCTCCATTTCGGAATGCAGACGCTCGATCACCTCGCGCGGTGAAGCATCCAGGGGAGTTGGCCTGCGCCTGGACCACCAGACCGGCCTCGGATAATCTGCAAACGATCCATTCAGACCGGTCTCCAGATACTTCAAAACCTCTTGCGGTAGATTCCAGCCCCGATTTGCAAGATACCCAACGCGGCTACCGGCTGGCATTCCCTCATTGTGATTCATCCAATCGTTGGCCAGCAAACCCAATCGATTGGCTATCAACCATTGATAGTACGTGCCGCGCTCCCTCTTCTGGATGAGATTCGACAAGGATTCAATGGGTCCCATTGGAATTCTTGGAGAAGCGTTGGTTTCCGGCGCCGCGGAACCTCGATCCACCAGCGACCGTACGGCAATGATCAAACTGATGAAGATCAAACCAAGCCAAAGAAGCATCTGGGGAATCATGCGGTAATACAAACCAATCACCCACCAAATGTAAGCCAGAGGCAAGATCACCCACTCGTAAATGCCATCGCGAATGAAATAAGCCAGTAGCGAAGACAACAGGAAAACAGCCAGAATTAGCACCGCCCGGCGGCGATTCATGCGACCTCGCCGCAGAAATCCAGGATGGAGACCAGATCCAATCTTGCCTGGTCAATATCTATTTGCTCGGCGTGGTAGTCACCGTAGCGAACTCTTTCGAAAACGCGCGTCAATCCGTTCACCGGCTCGGGAGGCAGTCCGGCCAGGATCAGATGCGATGCAAATTCCCGGGGAGTCATACCCGAAGGTCGAAACAGGCTCTTCCGCTTGCCCAAAGCCGCACTCATGCGCGCGTAACATTCAATGATGAAATCCTCAAAGTCCTGGCCTGAATCCAGCTTTCCAAGCGAAGTTCGGATGATCCCTGCGATTTGCCTGAATTGCAATGACGAGTTCGGGGATTTTCTTCCGAAGACCGTCGTTCGAAGAAGGCGCCAAACGAATAATAAGAATCCAACCACCAGGATGAAACCAAGGAAATAGGACAACCACTCCGTTTCTTGGGGGGGTGTAAATACCGGGATCAGACCTCCAGAATCCTTTTCAACCTGAACAGCGGGTCCCAGTTTGTTGAATTGGTTCAAAATACCCAGCAGCAGGTCGGGGCGTTCCTGAACGAGGTAGAAGAAGGCGAGAACAAGGACGGCAAAACGCAGAAAAGCTCGCAAGAGCTTACGCCGTAATTCGGGACTCAACAAGGCTGAGACCAATAAAAGAACGATGAAAGACAGGCCCAGGAAAACCAGTTGATCCAATAAAGAGACCTCTTCCGCGGTTTCCACCAATCTGCTTAAGTTGACCAAAACAGCCGGTTCCTCGCCTGTCGCCCGACCAAACGATTGTCCAGACCGGAAATCAATCGTCGTCAACGAATTGGCAAGAAGGATAAGGGAAACCAGACCCGTGAAGAGGACCAAAAACCGGACGGACTTCTTCGCAAATACCTTCCGCATTTCAAGGTCATTTTACCTCGGTAGATTTTCCCCGTGTTATACTGCCGCGATGATGGACCAGTGCTCCGGCCGTCTTCATCCAAATGCAATCAGGGGATTGCAACTCTTCAATCGGAGGGGATTCTTCGAGGCTCATGAAGAGTTGGAGACAGCCTGGCGGGAAGAGACCGGACCGATTCGAGATTTGTACCGGGGCATCCTCCAGATCGCAGTGATCTACCTGCACATTCAACGCGGAAATTACGCCCCCGCGATTAAAGTCCACGATCGCTGCCGCAAATGGATCCAACCATGGCCGGTAGTCTGCAAGGGGATCCGGGTGGAAAAAATGAGGCGCGATCTGGACACCGTTATCGTCGAAGTACAGCGATTGGGGACCGATCGGATTTTCGAATTTGATCCCTCCCTTTTCAACCCGGTGGAATGGAGCAGCCGGAAGGTATGGAACTGCGACCGATGCGGGCGCGAGATGATCGAACACAACTGTAAAATCATCTGTCCGGCCTGCGGGAATCGATTCGACTGCTCGGATCTGAATCTACATTTCGATTGAGCTGGCAAAACACTCGAGGGAAGGCATGAAGCAGGAATTTTCCGACAAGATCGCACTTGTCACAGGCTCCGGCCGAGGGATCGGCAAAGCCATTGCACTTCATCTTGCACGGAATGGCGCGGATGTGGCGGTCAATTTCTTCCGCAATCGCGCATCGGCCGAGGAAACCGCACGCCAGGTGGAAGCTCTCGGACGCCGCGCCTTGCTGGTCAAGGCAAATATCGGGGATCTGAACGACCTCCGCCGCATGTTCGATGAGGTGGAAATGGCTTTTGGAGGTTTGGACATCCTTATCCACAACGCCGCTTCGGGCTACAACCACCCGGCCATGGAACAACGGCCGAAGGGTTGGGAATGGACCATGAACATCAACGCGCGTTCTTTGCTTTTTGCCGCACAACGGGCAGCGGTTTCCATGGAAAAGCGGGGCGGAGGGAAGATCGTCAGCATTTCGAGCGCGGGAGCCACGCGCGTGCTGCCGGATTACGTCGTGGTGGGTGCCAGCAAAGCTGCGCTCGAATCGCTCACACGATATCTGGGAGTGGAGTTGATCTCCAAGGGCATCAATGTCAACGCCGTGTCGCCGGGGATTGTGGAGACAGAGGCGCTCGAGCATTTCGCCTCCATGGGAAGCAAAGAGAACATCCTGCGGAAATTCATCGACCAGGTTCCGGCCGGCAGGCTGGTCGCGCCGGAGGAAGTGGCCAAAGTGGTCGCATTTTTATGTTCGCCGGCGGCCAACATGATCGTGGGCCAGACGATCGTGGTGGACGGTGGATACACCCTGCCCGTTCCGAGGTAGACGAAAGCGAGAAAGCGACTCGCTCTTTCAAGGAAGATACATTGGTGTCAGGGTGACGGTCGGTGGAGGGATTGGGGTGGGTGAAAACGGGATGAATCCGCTGAAATAAAAATAGTCCAGCAGGAAAGCTTCCCGTTCCCGTTCGTTCATCGGGCGTGGGCGCGCAAAATCCTCCAACATGGCGGTCAGCAATTCAACTCCCAAATATCGACCGTCATAAAAGACGTGACGATCCAGAAATTCCCTGCGCGTTTGGTCGATCACCTGGCCATTTTCCAACGGGTAGGTCATCTGGTCAAAGAATAGGTTTCCCAAACCGTAGTGAATGAAGGAGCTGCCTCTGAATTCCATGATGTGCGAATAATGCGCCTGACTGCCGCTTACGATCGTCGCTCCGGCGTCTGCCACCGCGTGGAAGCCCGACTCGTGCGAGAAACAGGGACCGCTCGAATAGCATTCCTCGTGTTGGAATGTAAAGACAACAAGGTACCCTTCAGAGGTTAGAGTGCGAATCTGTTCCGTGAAAAAGCCATAGTCGCAATCGGCTGCACCGGGGGTTTTCGACGCAGCTTTCGGATACTTCCCCGAGCGCTTTCCATTACACCCCATGAAAGCCAATTTGGTCCCGTTTACCTCGAGCAGCACCGGCTGCCGCGCTTCCAGTGCATTGGCGCCGCCGCCATAATAAGGGATGCCATGTTGATCGTACAAATCCAGCGTATCGAACATGGCTTGCGTACCCCGGTCCGCAAAATGATCCCCGGTCAATTCTACAATATCCACGCCGACATCCAACAGCAGGTCCAAATAGTTGGGATTACTGCATAGAATGAAATTCCTGTGACCGGGTGAAGGAAAGGGGCAATCCTTGTCAAACGGTACTTCATTGCTGATGTGGGTAATGTCCGCTTCCCGCAGCCAATCCCCTATCAGCGAGCCGGGATAGGTCACACCTTTCAATTCCATCGTGACGGCGGTGGCGCGCACCAACGCAGTCACACCGGTCAGGATCACCGTAACGAGTTTCGCAGGGTCCCGATTCGTGGCCGGCAGCTTTAGGTTGGTTTCGGGAGACAGGGAAAAATTCACAATCAGTTGATACGTTTCTGGATCGAAATCCTTCCTCACTGGCGATTGACCATCCAATGTCAGAACCTTCCATTTTGGTTGGATTTCCTCGAACGGAATGATCGCCCAGGAGGGCATGTTCCCCCATGCAATATCAAGCATTGTATCCGCCGGCACAATTCGCACTACGCCCGCAGCAGGTTCGCCCCACAAGGTCGTGAATGCCTCCAGCGTGGAATCCGTCATCAGGAGGGCGCGGCCGGCCATGGGTCCCGCGGGCACTCCCTCCCATGTGGATATCAGGTCGGCGAAAAGGACATCATCCGTCGCGGTGGGAAATGGCGCCACAAGAGCATAGATCCACTGCGAACCCTCCGCGGAAACATCCAGTTGGTATTTGGACCGATTTGAATTCTCAACTAAATTGATTCCCCAAGCCTTTGCCACGTTGCGTATGGATTCGGGAACTGCGGAGCTTATCCATAAACCTTCTGAAGCCGGAGTGCTTGTCCCCGTAATCCTTGTGGGAGGAATTGGGGACATTCTCTCGGCCACCCTTTCAGGTTGGGAGACACACGCCGTCAACAGGACGGCTGCCAGCAAGGAATTCAAAATATGGTTCTTCATGAAGATCGTTTCGTGAAAATCAAAGATCCGATCACTGACCGGCTTGAGGAAAATCCCACCCGCTTCCGACAAAATACTCGGTGAGAAATCGAATTCGCTCGGCCTCGGTCATGTAGCGAGGTCGTGCATAATCCTCGAGAAACGTTGTGATCAATTCGACCCCGATATACCGCCCATCGTAGAATACATGACGGTCGATGAATTCGCGCTGCGTCAATTGGGGGCCGCGTATATCGATCTGGTCGAAAAACAGGTTTCCCAAACCGTAATGAATGAACGCATCCTGATGAAACTCCATCACCTGCGGCACATGTGCCTGGCTCCCGCTGACGATCACCGCACCGGCATCCGCCATTCTGCGGTAATCCAGGATCTGCTGCGGCCGCGCTTCCATGGTGGCAAATTCATGGTACTGAAAGGTGGTGATCGGAAGATACCCACGCGTTCGATATTCAGCGATTTGACGGGTCATGTAATCAAAATCACAAAGCACCGAGCCGGGCACGTCTTCACGTGCGCTCGCGTAAATACCCTTGATGTTGCATCCAATGAACATCAGTTTGTTCCCGTTAACCTCCATCAACAACGCTTTGCGCCCTTCTTCGATATTCCTGCCGCCTCCATAGTATGGAAGCCCGACCTGATCGTACAAGTCCAGAGTTTCGTTCATGGCGATAGTTTCGTAATCTGCAAAATGGTCGCCAGAGAGTTCCACGATATCCGTGCCAATGTCGATCAGCAGATCGATATAGCGCGGCCGGCTGCAAAAAGTGAGGCCGCGCTGGTTGGGGTCGGGATCCGGACATCCACCATAGAAAGGGACTTCGTTATTAATATGAAGAATATCCGCCTCTCGAAACATGTCGCGGATCTCTCCGCCGGGATACAGGACTCCCTTCACATCCATGGTTTTAGCCGTCGCACGAACCATGGCGGTTACGCCGGTAAGGATCACCGTAGCCAATTTTTTTGGGTCATAATTAGGGTCTGTATGCAAAATGTGAAATAGCGATTAAACTGGCGACCATGGGAAACCGTGGCGACCTAACCAGCGAACAATGGGAGCGGATCCAGCGATTGCTCCCGAAGCAGAAAACGAAGAAAGGCA
>VGNF01000200.1 GCA_016866195.1 Chloroflexota bacterium
TTTTCGGTCGTATACGGCTTGGGACGGGTGGCAGAGCCATGGGCAATTGAAGCCCTTCAAAAAATGCAGGTGGAGGAGGACCAATGGGTTGTACGAAACGCCGCAACCGAAGTCCTTGAAGCCCGTGCAAATATTGGCAGCCGGGCACCGCAAAAACCAACCGCCCCTTCCGAGATGCCCTGGCTGATAGAATTCGCGGCAAAGGAAGGGCTGGGAATATCACCCGGCGCGCCTGCCACGGATATTTTTCTCCGAGCATTGAAGAGCGATGATCCTGACGCGAGGCTGGCCGTCATTCCTTATCTAAAGCACACGCCTTCCGAGGGAATCATCACCCAGCTTTATGACGCCATGTTCAAGGACGATCCGGAACTTCGGGAATATGCCTATTACACTTTATGGGAGATGGGGGCTTCAGGTGTGAAACTCCCCAATCCCAGCCAATTCGGATTCGGATGATTATGCTTATCACAAATGCGAATGTAATAACTTGGGAAACGCCAAATCGGGTTTTGAAAAACCACGCGATCTATATCGAATCCGACCGAATCAAATCCATCGCTCCAACGAAAATGCTCACGGACAAGCATCCCCGGGCACGTACGCTGGATGCCGCCGGGCAGTACGTGATGCCCGGCAACATATGCGCTCATACCCATTTTTACGGCGCTTTTGCACGCGGCTTGGCCATTCCCGGCCCTGCGCCGCGCGATTTTCCCGAGATCCTGCAACGGTTATGGTGGCCGCTGGACCGTTCCCTGGACGCGGAAGGGATTCGATATTCCACGCTTGTGTGTTTGGTGGATGCGATCAAGCACGGTACCACCACGTTAATCGACCATCATGCATCGCCAAATTTCATCGACGGCTCTCTGGATATCATATCGGATGCAGTGGACGCTAGCGGCTTGAGGGCAGTGCTGTGCTATGAAGTCACCGACCGGGACGGTCTGGATAAAGCGAGCGCAGGGATCAATGAAAATGTCCGCTTTATAAAGCGCTTGAGCGCCAACCCTCACCCGCGACTGGCTGCCACCTTTGGTCTGCATGCCAGCCTGACCCTTTCAGGGGTTACCTTGCAGGCGTGTCGTGCAGCGATTCCGGAAGGCAGCGGATTCCACATCCATACCGCGGAACACGAATCCGATGAATATGACAGCCTGAACAAGAGCGAGATGCGCGTGATCGACCGGCTGCAAAAGCATGGCATCCTGGGTCCGAAAACGATCACAGCTCATGGAGTCCATTTTGATGTTCGGGAAATGGAAATCCTGAAGGAAACTGGAACGTGGCTGACGCATCAACCTCGCTCGAACATGAATAACGGGGTGGGGGTAGCCCAGATTGAATCGATGATGCGCATGGGGATTCCGGTCTGCCTGGGAAATGATGGTTTTTCGAACGCCATGTGGGAGGAGTGGAAGACCGCTTACTTATTGCACAAGGTTCATCATCGTGACCCGCGCCGCATGGGGGGAACAGACGTGGTTCAAATGGCAGTTTACAACAACGCCACCCTGGCCAGTACGATCTTTTCCGCCGCCCCTATCGGCCGATTGATCGAGGGTGCCATGGCAGATTTAATCCTGGTGGACTATCATCCATATACTCCCCTCTTTGAAGCGAATCTTCCCTGGCACATCCTGTTTGGATTCCAACCCGGCATGATTACGACCACCATGGTTGCAGGAAAAATCCTGATGAAGGATCGAAAACTCCAGATTCTGGATGAGCAGGAAATCGCAGAAGGTGCTCTTCAAATCGCTCCAAGAATTTGGGAGAAATACCGTGAAGAAGTTCAGAAGGTTTTATGAACCTTTCTTTTCATACAAATATAAGTATCGGAGCTTAGCATGAATGAATCTTCCCTCCTGTTGACCATTGCCATCCTTGGAGGAACGGGGAAAGAAGGAAAAGGTCTAGCCTATCGTTGGGCCAGGGCCGGCTACCGTGTGATCATCGGCTCTCGCGATTCCGATCGAGCCGCGGCGGCTGCCCGCGAATTGGCTGACCTTATGAACGACCAGGTCGTGGTTGAAGGAATGTTAAACCAAATGGCTGCACGGCAGGCCAATATTATTGTCATGACTGTCCCATACGCGGCACACCGTGAGACTTTGGAAGTGGTAAAGGCTGAAATTTCCGGCAAATTGTTCATTGATGTGACCGTGCCGTTGAAGCCACCCAAGGTTGCCATCGTTCAAATGCCGGAGGCCGGTTCAGCCGCGCAGGAAGCGGCGCAGATTTTAGGCGGGGAGGTTCAAGTCTGTGCGGCTTTTCAAAACATTTCCCACGAACACCTCCTGGACGATTCGCCGGTGGATTGCGATGTGCTCGTGACCGGCACTTCGACGGAGGCACGCACGGAGGTGCTCAGGCTTGTCGACGCCGCCGGATTGAGCGGCTGGGATGCCGGTCCGCTCGAGAATTCAGTCGTGCTGGAGGGGCTTACCAGCATCCTCATCGGTATCAATAAGAAGTATGGGTCCACACACGCGGGAATCCGGATCACAGGAGTCACTCGCACCGAATAGGAAAAAGGCACGCACTGCTCAATTGAGGATATGACCTTAACCATTTCCCCGCTAAAGGGTATTCCATTGATCCGCCAAGGAGACGACTTGGCGGATATTCTTCTGGATTCACTAGATCAAAATCATATCCGACTGGAAAACAACGACATCCTGGTCCTTGCGCAGAAAATTGTCAGCAAGGCGGAAGGAAGAAGTATTCGCTTAAGTGAAATCGTCCCTTCGACCAGGGCACTGGACCTGGCGGAAATCGCCGAAAAAGATCCCCGCCTCATGGAATTGATTCTCCGGGAGAGCACCGAGGTATTGCGTCTGCGTAAAGGGGCAGTGATCGTTGAACATCGACTGGGTTTTGTCTGTGCGAATGCAGGCATCGACCACTCGAACGTATCCCCATCCGCCGCGGATAATTCCGAGGAAGTCCTCCTGCTGCCGCTCGATCCAGACCGCTCAGCGAGAAGCATTCGCGAGGACATCCAAGCTCGAAGTGGAAAGTCTGTTGGTGTAATGATTATTGATTCGCATGGCCGGGCCTGGAGAAACGGAACGGTCGGGACGTGTATCGGGCTGAGCGGGGTCCCGCCGCTGATCGACGAACGGGGATGGAAGGATTTGTTCGGAAATCCATTGAAAATCACCATTGTAGGTGTCGCAGACGAATTGGCAGCCGCAGCCTCATTGATGATCGGCCAGGCTGCAGAAGGGATCCCTGCGGTTCAGATCCGCGGCTTTCCCTATCCGCTTGGAGAAGGATCGCTTAAGGATTTGATTCGCGAAAGGGAACTTGATCTATTTCGTTGAGCCGCATCCAGATTTCGAAAAGGCGCGAGGCAGGTTGGCAAGCATGGATACGATGGAAAATTCCTCTTCTCGATCAATTCACTGGAAACCCTCTGAATTGCAACAGTTTCTCCGTTCACGCCGCTCCATCCGCCGCTTCAAACCGGATCCTATATCAGAAACGGTGTTGCAGGAGATCCTTCGCACTGCCGGATCCGCACCGTCGGCGCACAACCGGCAACCTTGGCGAATGGAAGTTGTCATGAAGGATCTGGTCAAAATGCAATTGGCAGATGCCATGGGCGAAGAATTTAAGAAGGATCTTGAATGTGACAATGTCCCGCCGGATGTGATGAATAAAAGGATCAACCGGTCTCGTAATCAAATAATGCAGGTGCCGGTTGTCGTCCTTCTATGCCTGGATCGTCAAGAACTCAATGGATTTCCCGATGAATCCCGCTCAAAGGCGGAATATTTATCCGCCACCCAATCGGTCGCCAACGCAGGCATGCTGCTCCTGCTTGCCGCGCATGCAGAAGGAGTGGGAGGGGTATGGATCTGCAGCCCCTTATTCGCGCAGGATTCAGTCCGCCGCGTATTAGCCCTGCCAGACACTTGGGACCCGCAAGCGATGTTCCTGTTGGGGTATGCGGATGAATCTCCCAGGCAAAAACCAGTCAAATCGGTTGGAGAATTCGTTCGCTTCGTGCTGGATGACCCCGAATTGGTCTCTCCATGAAAATTACCGCGCTGGCAGGCGGTGTGGGAGGTGCAAAATTCGCCCAAGGCCTTTACCGGACCATCCCCAAAGAAGATCTGACCGTTATAGTCAATACCGGAGATGATTTCGAGCATTTCGGCCTTGCGGTCTCCCCGGATGTGGACACCGTGTGTTATACACTTGCCGGTCTGGAAAATCCAGAATCCGGTTGGGGTCGAGCAGACGAGACCTGGAATGCCATTTCCAATGTGAAAGTTCTTGGAGGACCCTCCTGGTTTCAATTGGGTGATCGCGACCTTGCCACTCACCTGGAACGAACACGCCGATTGAACCTTGGTTACTCCCTTTCGGAAATCACAAGGGATTTCTGCAAAGCCTGGCGTATCGACTGCCGGGTGATACCCATGACCGACTCCCGTGTGCGCACGACTGTACTGACCGATGAGGGAGCACTTCCATTTCAGGAATATTTCGTTCGAAGACATTGTGAGCCGAGAGTTACCGGTTTTCGGTTCGATGGAATTCATACTGCCGAGCCCGCACCTGGCGTGTTGGAGGAAATAAGTTCCTCCGATGCCATCATCCTCTGTCCATCCAATCCGTGGGTGAGTATCGACCCGATCCTATCCGTGCCCGGCATTCAACCTGCAGTTCAAAATTCCAGGGTTGTATCCATTTCTCCCATCATCCAGGGCAGGGCTCTAAAAGGCCCTGCTGCAAAAATGTATAAAGAATTGGGCATCGAGCCCTCCGCCTTGGCAATCGCAAATCATTTTCGCTACATTTTGACTGGCATTGTGTTTGATTCTCAGGATGCACACCTGAAGCCGCATATCGAAAAGCTGGGTATAGGAACATTCACTTGCAATACGATCATGGAAGACTCTTCAGGCTGTGCCAGGTTGGCACGGGATGTGCTACACTTTATCGGGAGTTTATAGAAATGTCACTTTGGGCAATTGTGCCAGTGAAACCCTTGCGCAGGGGGAAATCCAGACTTTTTTGTGCGCTCTCGGAAGACGAGAGAACGGAATTGAACAAGAAACTTCTCGAACGAACCCTTCGTACGCTTGCTGACCTTCGGGAACTGGACCAGATCCTGGTGGTCAGCCGAGACGCGCAAGCGCTCACCATCGCAAGAAGCTTTGGAGCAAAGACTGTACAGGAGGATGGGCAGCCGCAATTGAACACGGCGCTGACACGCGCGGCGATCGTAGCCCAAGTCCACTCCACACATGGCGTCATTGTTATCCCGGCCGATCTCCCGCTCCTAAGACCGAGCGATATTCTTACCCTTATCGATCGTTCCTCCAAACCACCCGTTGTAGTGATCGCACCGGACAGACACCACAAAGGAACGAATGCACTGCTGATGATTCCGGCGGGGTTGATCGATTTCGACTTTGGAGAAAATTCCTTCGAGAAACACTGCGAACTGGCGCGGGAAGCCGGCGCCCGCCTGGAGGTGGTTGAACTTCCCTCGCTTGGGCTCGATCTCGATTTGCCGGAAGATCTGGAAATTGTTAGGAAGCTGGAAATCCTTGATACCGGGGGATAAGCGCATATAGGGTTGCCCTGTACAGGATCTTGACCACCTGCCTATGGAATTTATTCAGTTCCTGAAACGGATAAGGTGACAGAACACTCGCAAGGTATGGAGGTTTTGCACTCGATAAAACCACGCCGGATGCTATAATGTATTTGTGCCAATAGACACAAACACGTTACATCAATAACGCGACCGCGAGGTGATCCATGGAAAATAACGGCAATTACAATTCGCACTTCATGACACCGGCCCAGCTCCACACAGAACTGAATAGATGTGAGTATTGTGAAGAAAAACCTTGCAAGGAAGCATGTCCGGTGCATTGTTCTCCCTTTGATTTCATCATGGCAGCACGCGTCGGAAACCCCTCCGACATTCAGCGATCAGCGGGTGAAATCATGCATGCGAATCCGCTCGGCGGGGTATGCGGGCTGGTCTGCCCCGATCGATTCTGCATGGCGGCCTGCTCACGGAAAAATTTCGACGGTTCGATCAATATTCCCAGGGTCCAGGCAACTCTGGTTGAAATGGCCAAGAGGCTTGGAGGAATTCCGCGCTTTTCAGTCCCTGCCCCCAACGGTAAAAAAATCGCAATCGTCGGGGGAGGGCCGGCCGGCCTGGGAACTGCAGCCGCCCTGGCTCAGATGGGTTACACTGTAAAGGTCTTTGAAAGCCGCAGCCGGCTGGGCGGCATGATGAATCTGATTCCGCAGCACCGCCTGGGCAGGGAAATCATCCAATCGGATATCGGTTTCCTACTGACATTGGGGGACATTCAGGTACAAACAGAAACCAGGATCGACGACCCGGCCGTACTCCTTGAACAGGGATACGATGCCGTCTGTGTGACCGTAGGGCTTTGGAAACCTATCGAACTCGAGATCAACAATGTGGATCTGGCAGTCAGGATGGCCGACCTTCTCTCTGAGCCGGAACAATTCAGCTTCACCGGCCGGGTGGCAGTCATCGGTGGAGGAGCTACAGCCGTCGATTGCGCCATCACTGCCAAAAAACGCGGGGCATCACATGTCGAGCTGTTCATGCTGGAAAAACTATCCGAGATGCCATTGACAGCCACCGAACGCCGGGAATTGATTGAGCATGACATTGAAATCAATGGGCGCATCCGCATTTC
>VGNF01000201.1 GCA_016866195.1 Chloroflexota bacterium
CCCCATATCCCGCCCTCACAAGTTTTCGGAGTGGAGCCTGCCCACGGCTGGTGTTACTACTATCAAAAAGCCGACCTGGCACGTCAGCATCGGGATTGGGAGGCAATCCCTGCCCTGCTCAAGGAAGCTTTGGACCAGGGACATTACCCGGAGGACGGTCTCGAATGGCTGCCTTTTCTGCAGGCCTCCGCTGTGCTCGGGGATGTGGATCGCGTGCGTAGTACTTCCAAGCTGGTGTCGGAGGATAAATTCATGCGCCTGCAAGTGTGTGAGGTCATGACCGAATTCATGAAACAGGAAACCCTTGACGAGGAAGTGAAGTCGGTGATCGAGCGGAATATTTGCAAGTAGTAAAAATCTCGCGATGGGTTTCATGAAGCAATTCCTCTCTCGCCTGTTCGATCTTCCCTGGTACCCGATTGCGATCGGCACCTATCCGGTGCTGGCGTTGCTGTCGGCGAATGCGGGTCAGGTGCGGCTAGTCGAGGGCCTGCGATCCCTGCTGTTCGCCTTGATCTTCGGGGCTTGTCTGATATTCCTTGCCTGGGCTTTGTATCGTGAAATACACAAGGCCTCTTTCCTTGCGGCGATCGGGATCGTGTTGTTTTTTTCATACGGTCATGCCTACATAGCTGTTCTGGAAGAATTTCCTGAAGCGGGATATGAAGCCTGGATCGCCCCAGCCTGGCTGGCTCTCTTCGGGATTACCTGGTATTGGACGTCGCGACCGGCGCTGACCTTTCGTTCGGCTGCCCCTTCGTTGAACACAGTGGGGCTCGCCCTGGTGGTCATGGCTTCCTGGGGATTGTTGTCCAGTGGGATTCCGAGCAGCGTTCACGCATTGGGCGCGGATCATGCTCCAGTTCAAACGGATTTGATCCTTCCGGAGAATCCGCCGGATATCTATTACTTTGTCCTCGATTCCTACGGCCGAGCGGATTTGCTGGACCTCGTTTACGGTCATGACAACAGCGGCTTCTTGGAATCCCTGGCAGCGCGCGGTTTCTTCGTGGCGGAATGCAGCCAGAGCAATTACACGCGCACGGAATTGTCGATGGCTTCCTCACTGAACATGATGTATCTCCAGGATTTGGACGACGAGTTCGAGCCGCAGAGCATCGCCCGCCGCACGCTGTGGAGATCGCTCAAACATGGGGCGGTGCGGTACAACCTGGAATCGCTGGGATACCAGACGGTCAGTTTCCCCACCGGTTATCCCTGGGGCGAACTGGAGGACGCGGACCTTTTTCTCATACCGCCTCCGATCTCCTCCGGCTTGAATGAGTTCGAAGCCCTGCTGATGCGTACGACCGCGCTGTACCAAGTGCAGGATTGGGGCATTGTGGATCCGGAGGCGATCCTGGCGCAGCGTTCGCGCGACCTGTTCCATAACGTGTTCGATCACATCCCTCAAGTGGCCGGATTGCCCGGCCCACAGTTCGTCTACATACATATCATTCCGCCTCACCCTCCATTTGTTTTCGACGCGCAGGGAAATCCAACCTACCCGCCGGATTTTTGGAACGAGCAAAGAAAATATCCCTACGACCTGTATGCCAAGGGATATGTCGATCAAACCATCTACCTGAATTCCATGATGCTTGAGGCGGTGGATGCCATTCTTGAAGGATCGGAGACTCCGCCGGTGATCCTGATCCAGGGAGACCATGGTCCGTGGATGCAGCCGAAGGACCGTCACATGTGGATCCTCAATGCCTATTACCTGCCCGGCCATGCAGACGGTCTGTATTCAACGATCTCCCCCGTCAATTCGTTCCGGCTGGTGTTCAACGCATACTTCGGCGGTGAATATGATATGCTGGAGGATGTCAGCTATTACTCGCCTGTACCCAAACTGTACGAGTTCACCGAGATACCGAACCAATGCGGAAATAAGTGATGCCCACCGTGTTGTTGACCGCGCCCTACATGATCCCCTACCTCGACCGCTTCCAACCGGTATTCGCCAGGTACGGGTTGGAATTGATCGTCCCGCAGGTTCATGAGCGTATGGATGAAACCGACCTGCTCCGGTATGCGGGTCAATTCGACGGCGCAATTTGTGGGGACGATCGCTACACGGCGCGGGTGCTGGAGGCCTGTTCTCCGCGGCTCAAGGTGATTTCCAAGTGGGGAACGGGAGTCGATTCCATTGACGCGGCAGCCTGTGCGCGCCTGCACATCGTCCTGGCCCGGACGCCGAATGCTTTTACCACTCCAGTCGCAGATACGATCCTGGGGTACATGCTGGCGTTTGCACGCCGCGGTCCGTGGATGGACCTGGCCATGAAGCGGGGCGAGTGGCACAAAATCCCCGGCAGCTCGTTGAGCGAATGCACGCTGGGCGTGATCGGCGTGGGGAACATCGGCAAAGCGGTGACGCGCCGGGCGCGCGCCTTCGGCATGAAGGTGCTCGGTACGGACATCGTGGAGATCGATCACGTTTTCCTCACCGAGAGCGGAATCCAAATGACCGACCTGCCCACGCTGCTCTCGGAATCGGATTTCGTCTCCCTTACCTGCGACTTGAATCCCACCTCGTTTCATTTGATGAATCCCAAGACGTTCGGGCGGATGAAATCCACTGCGATCCTGATCAACACTGCCCGCGGTCCTGTGGTGGATGAACCGGCGCTGATCGCTGCCTTGCAGGAGGGGACGATCAGAGGTGCCGCCCTCGATGTGTTCGAGGTCGAACCGCTGCCCAAGGACAGTCCGCTGCTCAAGATGGACAATGTGATGCTCGCCCCGCACAACTCCAATTCCAGCCCGACACAGCCTGGGAACGGATTCACTGGAACACGATCCGCAATCTGGTGGAGGGGCTTGGATTGACCTACCAGGAAGGATAACGCGAGATGACCAAATCAAGAACGGTTCTGGTGACCGGAGCGGGAGGCGGGATCGGTCGCGCCACTGTTCACCATTTTTCCGAAAAAGGCTGGCGCGTGATTGGTGTCGATCGTTCCGATTTCGGGGAGGGATTTCCGAAGGATGGCCGCTTCATCCGGGCGGATATTTCCCACCCCGATTCCGTCGAGCAGATTTTCCGTGAATCGAAGGACTTTCACCCAACCCTGGACGCGCTCATCAACAATGCAGCCGTGCAGGTCGCCAAGCCGCTGATCGAGACCAGCGTGGAGGAATGGGACGCGGTCATGGCGTCCAACCTGCGATCGGTGTTCCTCTTTGTCAAACTGGCATACCCGCTGCTGAAGGTCAAGGGGGGGGCGGTGGTGAACGTCTCCTCCGTGCATGCCATTCAGACCTCGGCCAACATTGCCGCATACGCCGCGTCGAAGGGCGGGCTGCTGGCCTTGACGCGTGCCATGGCGATCGAATTCGCGCCGGAAAACATTCGCGTGAACGCCATCCTGCCCGGCGCGGTGGATACGCCCATGCTGCGCGCCGGATTGAGCCGCGGCCATGTAGGGCATGGGGACATCCAGGAGCGGCTGGAAAACCTGGCGCGAAAAACTGTTTCAGCGGCAAGGTGGGGAGGCCCGCCGAGATCGCCCACGCCATCTATTTCCTTGCCGATGGGGAACAGTCCTCTTTCATGACCGGTCAGGCACTGGTTGTGGATGGGGGAGCGACCGCCCGCTTGAGCACCGAGTAATGCCGAGAAGACCGGATCCTCTCGTACGAAAGATCAGGGTCATCCGAAATTTGTTTCTCGTGAATGCCGGCCTCTGGTTTGGCCTTGGCACATATCTGGTCGTGGAGATGGTTTCCTTCGGGAACGGCCTGCCCGCGATTCTGGTTGGATTCTTTATGTACCTGAACTCGGGCTGCATGTTGTTCAGCGGGATCATGCTGCATAAACGAAAACGCTGGGCGTATCCGTTTGCCCTGGTTTTTCTCTTCGCTAATATCCTTCTGACCTTTACCGACCAATTCGGCGTGATGGATTTTTTCACACTGGTTGTGGATCTGGTCATACTCATTGCGTTGCTCTCAATCGGTCGTAAGTACATGGGCAGACCATGAAAAATACTTTCAAGGGCATCACGCCCGTCCCCGTTTGGCAATTTGCGCGCAACCTGGTGGATTCCTTCAAGCGACTCCCGGAGTTGCCCGGCGCCTATTTTCATCCGTGGCAGCGCGAGAGCCGGCGGCGGCTTGCCCTGCTCAAGGATATCCACCACGGCAAGCGTGCCTTCATCATCGGTAACGGTCCGAGCCTGCGGCAGACCGACCTGGGCAGGCTCCGTAATGAATTCACCTTCGGGATGAATCGCATTTATCTGCTTTTTCCCGAGCTCGGGTTCACCACCACCTATTTTGTTTCGATCAACAGCCTGGTGATCGAGCAGTTCAAGGACGGGGTATCCTGAAGCTCCCCATGCCGAAATTCCTGGCCTGGCGGTCACATCGTTACTTTCCTTCTGAACTTCCACTGGTGCAAATCCCGACCTTTCTCTATACTTCCTACACCGGGCCGCGTTTCACGCGCGATGTGCGGAGTCGCGTATGGGAGGGGGCCACTGTCACAAATGTCGCGCTGCAGGCCAGCTGGCATTTCACATGGGCTTTGAACAGGTGATCCTGATCGGTGTGGACCACAACTTTACCTCCAAGGGCGAGGCGAACAAGACCGTTGTTTCTCAGGGTGATGACCTGAATCATTTCGCGCCAAATTATTTTGCCAAAGGATACAAATGGCAGCTTCCCGATCTGGACACGTCCGAGGTGGGATTTATTTACGCACGGGAGGCGTACCGGCACACGGGGCGTAAAATCCTCGACGCGACCGTGGGCGGCAAGCTGACCATCTTCCCCAAAGTGGACTACAATTCGCTCTTCCGATGAGAAGCAAACCGGCAATCTGGTCATGGTTCCTTGCCGCGCTGATGCTGTTGGGCGGTCTGCTGCGACTGCTGGATCTGGATGATCCGCCGCTCGATTTCCAGCCCTCGCGCCAAATGCGCAATCTGCTTGTAGCGCGCGCGATCTATTATTCCCTGAATCCTGCTTCCACCCTCGGGGAAAGGGAATTGACCTCCACTTTCGCGCGCGCAGTCGGTCAGTATGAACCGCCGATCATCGAATCGTTGGTAGCCCTGACCTACTTCGTCAGCGGCGGCGAAACGATCGCGGCTGCGCGCCTCTGGCAGACTCTCTTCTGGCTGGCTGCCGGGGCCGCGCTGTTCGATCTGGCACGGCGCGCTATCTCTCCATGGGCGGGATTGATTGCGCTGGCCTATTATCTTGTCCTGCCGTTTTCGGTCCAGGCCAGCCGATCGTTCCAGCCGGATCCGGTGATGACCTCGGCGTTCCTCGCCGGCCTTTATTTTCTCTACCGCGCTGGTCGGAGGAGCAAACCTGGAAGTGGACCATCCTGGCGGGCAGCCTGCTTGGTCTTGCAACCCTGGTCAAGATCGTGATCGCGTTCCTGGCCGGCGCGGCAGCCATCGCGCTGGTGTGGTTCACCCTGGAACGGGATTTCTGGAGATCGAAACAGGTCTGGTGCAAGGCCGGGTTGATGATCCTGCCTTCCATGATCTATTACATCTTCCTGAACAGGGAGCGTTCGACCGAATACTTTTTTGCCTGGACGGTCACCCTGATTCGGCTCATCACGAGCACGGATTTTTATTCCAAGTGGCTGGCTTTCATTGGCAGCTGTGGTTCGGCTTGACGATCATCTTCTTAAGCCTGGTTGGAATCTTCCTGGCGCCGGCGCGTTTGCGCTGGTCCTTGATCAGTTTATGGCTTGGGTATCTTCTTTACGGGCTTACCCTGCCATTTCAAATGTACACCCATAGTTATTATCATGTTCAGTTGATTCCCGTGGTGGCTCTCGGATTGGCCGCGGCATTGAATCCCGTGATGGAAAAGGTCCTCACCCTGGGACGAATGGAACGGGCGGGATTCCTGGCTGTCATCCTCGTCGTCATCGGATACCAGGCCCCCGGGTGGCGCGCTCGGTTTTGGTCGCGGAGGATTTTCGCCACGAGCCGGCGTTCTGGGAAGAGCTGGGTCAGGCCATTCCTCCGCAGGGGAACGTGATCGGTCTGACCCAGGATTACGGATTTCGAATGATGTATTGGGGCTGGAGGAAGGTGAACCTCTGGCCGCTCAGCACGGACCTGAGAGAGGCGCACGGAGGCTCGACCGATGCGGCGAAGATCTTTGCGGATCTGACCGTCAACAAGGATTATTTCCTGGTGACCGCTTTCGGCCAGCTCGAGAAGCAGCCCGGGCTGAAGGACATTCTGGAAGGATATCCGATCGCCGCACAGGGCGATGGCTATGTGCTGTACGATCTGAAGCCATGACTGTCGTTTCCATTGTCACTCCATCTTACAACCAGGCCGCCTATCTGGAACAAACCATTCGATCGGTGCTGGAGCAGGAGTTTTCGCAGATCGAATATATTCTGATCGATGGCGCCTCGACGGATACTTCCGTGGAGATCATTCGAAGGTATGTGCGGACCGCCTGACATACTGGGTCTCCGAACCGGACAAGGGTCAGGCCGAGGCGATCAACAAGGGATTCACCCGTGCGTCGGGGGATGTAATCGCCTGGTTGAATTCGGACGATACCTACCTGCCCGGGGCTGTCCGATCGGCGGTGCAGGCTCTTGAGGAGACAAGGA
>VGNF01000202.1 GCA_016866195.1 Chloroflexota bacterium
TTTTTGTTTGCATGGACATACACCTTGCTTACGCAACACTTCGCGATCATGCATCCCAGCCTGCCAAATTACCTGGCGTTGATCGGTGGGGATACCTTTGGTGTCACCGATAACTGCGATTTCGCCGACTGCTATATCGATGCCCCCAGCCTGCCGGATCTGATCGAGGCGAGCGGACGCACGTGGAAAACCTACCAGGATGACATGCCCGAGCCGTGTTTTCTCGGGAATACCCTGCGATACGTCCGGAAACATAATCCGTTTATATTCTTCGATCCGATTCGCACCGACGAGGAACGCTGCCGGCGCAGTATCGTGCCCATGACACAAATGGATGCAGATTTGTCGACGGGCGAAATGCCGAACTTCGCCTTCATCACACCGGATATCTGTTATTCCGCCCACGACTGCGCCTTGGAATTGGTAGATGGCTGGTTAAAGGAACAGGTAGAAAAAATTTTTACGGCTCTCGAGGCGGAGGGGGAAACCTTTTTGATCATCATCACTTGGGATGAAGGTCAAGGCGATCATTCCTGCTGCGGTTTGCCGGAAAAAGCGGGCGGGCGGATCGCGACGATCCTGATCTCCCCGCAGGTGAAATCTGACTTTCAGGATGGGGCTCCGTATACGCATTATTCCATCCTGCGGACGATTTCCGAGTCGTGGGGGTTACCCCTTCTGGGTCATGCTGCGGATCCGGAAACCAGCCTGATCACCGCACCATGGAAATGAGCCTTTTCGTCCAAATCCAGGTTTGGCTCCCTCTCGATCGTCATCGGTAGCCAAACCTTGCAGCTGTGAATCAATCTGGATCGATCAATCAGGACGGAGCTTTGCAATACGATCGTAAAAAATCAGTAAAGTGCTGCCATATTTCCGGCGATCGGATTCGATCAAGCCGGTTAGTGAAATTGTCTGAACTTCCTTGGGATCGATCTGTACGATCACTGTTCCATTTTCCGACAGCCAGCCGATAAATTCATCCACGGTCTGCAGGGCTTTGATCCACATGCCCTTATATTGCGGGGGGGCGATATACACGAACTCAAATTCCCGGTCTGGTGGGTGTGCAAGCATGGAAAATGCATCCCCGCGGCGAACCTCGGACACTCCTTCGAATTGGCAATGCGCCAGGTTGTTATGAATGGTTTCGACGGCGATACGGTTCGAATCCGAAAAACGCGCGAAGGCCGCGCCGCGGCTCAAGGCTTCGATCCCGATCGCTCCGGTGCCGGCAAATAGATCCCACCAGCGGGAATGAATCACATCCCCCGCCAGTATGTTGAAGAGGGCTTCCTTCACGCGATCCATCACAGGACGTGTGGAATCGCCGGGGACTGAGTGTAATTTCCGTCCTTTGGCAATTCCGGCAATAACTCTCAGACTCATGGTTCGATCGCTTTCAATGAAATTGGGAGGTGCCTTCGACGAGTTTCCTGGCTGCTAGAAGATTGCCATGCGGGGCGATGATCGGAACAACGCAGCCGGTTCCCAAAATGAACCTGCGGCCAAGGGTTTGAGCGAGTGCATTCATGCCCTCCTCCTTTATGGTCGCAGAGTCCTTGTAAACCAGGGTATCCTGCCTCAAACCTCCGCACACCACACCTTCGAATTCGCTCAAACCTTCCGCAAGCGTCGGTGGAGTCTCGCGATCATGCCAGTTGACGATTGGAATTCCCAGCGACCGAGAAAGTGAGAAATGGATCCCTGTCCCATGCAGGTGCAGCATGTTGAACTTCAAATCCGCGGCAGATTGAACGAGATTTTGGTCGAACTTCGTTCCGAAATACTCATATTCCTCGAGATTCAACAGATGGGATTGTGCATGCTGAATGGCATAAAAAATTCCATCCGCCCCTGCGGAAATCACGTTGTCTATGAATTTTAGCGTGGTCTGAGTGATCGTCTCAAGCCCCTTCTGTACGGCTTCGGGGTGTTTGCGAAGGTGATCCATCAAGGTCTCGTTGCCGGCTAAATTCTTGGCTTGCGAAATGGGATTGAAGATTGTTTGGATCACGGGCGTTTCGGGACCAATGTTCTGGCGTATCAGGCGCAGGCAGGCTAGTTGTCCCGCGAGATGCGGGGAGGTCGGATCGAGCGGGAGCAGTCGCTCCCAATCCCCGGGCTGGTTGATCACATGTTTAACGTAACGACGGGTGCCCTCCGCATCCCCCATCCATTGATCCTGCACACCCCAATCCCGAACCGCAAAGGAGGAGGCTGGGGTAACTTTGACAATGTCGAAATCATACGTTTGTTGAAAGTGGATCGTCGCTGCGGCAAGGGTTTCCGGCCGCTGGTCGTCCACGGGAAAATGCCGCCACAGCGCCACTCCCGGACGATCCGGCATATCCCCTTCGATGATTGCTTGAATCCGTTCACGATGTGAAAGCAAGGACCGCCTCACTGCCTATCTCGGGCAATCCAAACCGGATACGAATTGCACAAGTTGATCCATGTTCTCCGGAGAGGTTTTATCCAGGGCTTGAGTCCAGAAGTCGCAGGCAAAATTTCGCAGGCGGTTATCCTCTTGAAGGAGAGCGTTTGTCAAATTCATGGCTGACTCGATTTTTCCAAGTTGTACATAGGCATCAATGAAAATAAACCCTTCTCGTGGATCCTGAATTGAAAATCCGCCGGCTTGAGCTTGCTCGAACAATTCCACGACCTGCTCGAATCCTCCGGCTTGATGCGCCAATTCAGCCTTGGCAAAGAAAAAACACCAGGTGTGCTCAGGCTCCGAGGAGACAAAAACCGGCGCGGCCGGCTTCTCGGGATATTGAAAGATGCGCGAGGGCATGGATAAGGGGATGGCTTTCGTCAAGAATTTTGATTCGATGGAATAAAGTTGAGCATCGCCTCGTTCAGGGTCCAATACCCTCAAGCAGCCATTTACCGGTTTGAAGATGACAAGCGTCTGAGAGGTAGTTCCATTGAAATGAACGGTCCTATAGGTGAACCGAACTGGCACATCCGGCTCGAGGGCAGGCAAAGTCGTTCCGCCCAGCCGCTTTTCCGTATAGATCAGGGCGTAGGGTAATTTGGGAGGTGTGAAATCCGGGGCGTACATCCAGTTGATCGGAGCGGTGAAGGAGAAGTCCGTCTCGTAATCGATCGGCATCTGATGAGTTAACAGGAGCGTGTCCGGTTGCAAGCCGGGCACTCGCCAGGCAAGTTGCCAATAGATTTCCTTCTGGTTCTCCCAATCGCGCCGGAAGATGTTGGCATTGAAGAATTGCTGCCCAACCCCCAGCGCGATCAGCGCTGACAGAACGATTCGCCGCATGACTGGAAAGGGAAGGATCCATTCGATCAGACCCACCATGTACAAACTGGAAGCCAGCATCATCGAAACCATTAAGCGGTCAAAACTGCTTTGCAGGCGGAGAGGCAGGCCGGCGGCGAGTGAAGGAAGACGCCCAAGCAGGATGCCCATCAAGCCGATCAGCACCAGGGAAAGGGCAAATGAGGGGGATTCACTTCTTCCTTTGAATGCAGTTTTGTTGGTCAATAAAAGAATAAAAGCGGTCAGGATCAGGCAGAGGGTAAAGATTGTAGAAGGCGATTGTAATGAACCGTTTTGCAAAACAACAACCTGACCCCAGATGTAGAAGCACACCTTCCATAGCGTATCGGCAATCTCGGGCAGGTAACGCTGCCAGGAGAATTCCGAAGCGACCGTTACTTCATAGGAATTGTAGGGACCGAATCGATAGTAATAGATCAACCATAGGGCGTTTAATATCCAGACGAACAGATGTGGCCACCATCTTCTCAATGTATAGGTGATTTTCTCGCGGATGGGTCCCGAATAATACAGCAACAATAATAACGCCCGCAGACCTTCGAAGCCGAAAAAGTACTCGGTCGGGAATAATCCACAAACCTGCAGGAGTAATGCGATTCCTGTATAGGGAAACGGTCTCTGTGAGTGAAGTGCCTTGAACGTGAAACCGAAGGATAGAATATAGAACAGGAAGGGGATCAGTTCCTGATTGATGTGTGTAAATGCCACCCAATGTTGGCTGTAACCGGGAAATACCAGTACCAATGAGGCAACGGCAAGGGAAAGGCGCGGTTTCTCCGGCCAGAGCTGATGAAGGGTCCAAAGAGTGGCGAGTCCGATCAGGAACCGAATGAGCAGAGCGGCGCATTGCCAATAGATCGGGATCGGCGGGATCAAACTGGTCGTGAGAAAAAAGATCGGCCCGAGAAAGGGTCGGAAGGGAGTAAAAGCCGGTATGAATTCCGCCGGACCCAGAAATTCGGCGATCCAGGCGAAAGGCCAGTCGTCCCAGTAGAAGCCCGTATAAGGCAGAAGCAATCCATATCCCATCAGGGTGAGGATCAGAAAAAGGGGGACGGGGCGGGTCAAGCTGTCGAAAAATCTCTTCATGGAGGGGTCGGCATCATTCGATCTGTTTCAGAACACAGAAAATTGCGCCGGACCGGCCCACCTGCAAGAGAATGGGTGAGTCCGGGTACAGGCGTAAATCTTCATTGGCTCTTGTGTTGACCAGGAAGTAATCACCGGCTCTGATTTGATCTGCAGCCCCGCGACGTTCAAAAATTTTGAGGGAGTCGGATGCGTAGGATTGCGCGATGTACGCCTCCCGATTTACAAATAGGGTGGCCGAGGCGGGTTGCGTGGACTGGAAATCCTCCATGGCTTGTT
This sequence comes from Chloroflexota bacterium, assembly GCA_016866195.1. Taxonomy (GTDB): domain Bacteria; phylum Chloroflexota; class Anaerolineae; order Anaerolineales; family Villigracilaceae; genus VGNF01. The sequence goes on from VGNF01000202.1 coordinate 4,676, forward strand.
TGTAGCATGTCAACCAGTAATCCGTTTCGTATCTGCGGAAAGCTCCCTCCATTCCGCCGGCCAGGGAATTGTAGTATGTGTATTGAAAAGGATGAAGGGAGAGAATCGCAAGCAGGGAAGGGAATAAGATCAACGCAAGAAGCACAGCCGAAGCGGTTCTCCACTTCATCCGTAACAGCAAGCTGTCCAACGCCAGGCCGACGAAGACAAATACCGGGGGAAGGATGAAAAAAAAGTGGCGAATTCCATCGTACATCGGCGGTTTGCGTAATAGGACGTAGGCGAATGGAACGAGAAACCAGAGAAGGATCAGGAAAAACTGTTTCCGCAAGCGCTTGTCTTGAAAAAATGGAAAAACAAGGACTCCCAAGGCAAGTAGAATCCAAACCGGTTCGGTTAGAGTCAATCCCATCATTGTCATCAGATACCGGCGAGGCAGCTGGTCTGCTGCGAAGAGTGCGCCGTCGAATAGCACCTTGAGCTGGGTGGGGTTATCGGACATGAATGCAATGGTGTTGGTGAAGTTTGCGATCGGATTCGTCCATAGGTATGGCCAGGAGGCGAGCGCAATCCCAAGAGTAATGCTTACATACAGAAGCAAGGATTTCACCCATTGAAAGGTCGAACCACGCTGGGCGCAGAATAACCCGTACAGGCAAACCAGCATGCCGGCGAAAGGTCCCAGCACGCGTATGGATGTTGCGATTCCCAGAAAAAAAGCCGCGAGCAGGATTTTCAGGGTTGGCTTCTGAATTTTTCGAGCGAGTTCATCCACCGCCTCGAATCCGAAGGTCACTGCGGCAAGAAAAAAGACCAGGAAGGGTGAATCCTTGGGATTGATAAAGGCATGTCCCCATAGCAATGGTTGGTAGGCGAAGATCGCTGTGGAAGCCAATGCGGAAGGCTCAGCGAACCACCGAACTGCCAATCGATAAAAGAGATAAACCCCAAACTGGAAAGTGAAGAAATTAACCAGGTGCCACGATTCAACCATTCCCAGACCGAACTTTTCCAACAAACCAACGGGGAGGGTTGCCAGGAGGAGATAGGCCGGGCCGCGGTTCGCATGATCAGAACCCGAGGCGCCGAATGCCCGCGACAGGTCGAAATCCCCGCTGAACCATTCCGCGGGAGAATAGGCGTATTTCAAGGATTCCGCATAATCGTAGAAAAGCGGCTCATCCCAGGATAAGCCGTAGTCCGCGTATGTGGCCAAACCGGCCAGCAAATTCAGGCCAAGCAGGATGAAGATGGGTTTACGGAGAAGAACTCGTAGGGGATTCACATCAATGATTGCCCCGTGAGGAAATCTTTTCGATCACGGAAAATTATCCGAAGGATTTTTGCTTCAGGCGATAATCCTGGCGCCTGACAGCCTGCGCCATGCGCTGCTTTTCCTCTTCGGTCTCGGCGAGGAGTTGAGGCACATGTGTTGGATGACCTTCTTCATCAAGCGCTACGTAGACCAGATACGCGGTGTTGGTATGCGTTCGTTCTCCGCTGATCGGGTTTTCCGCCACGACCTGCACTTCAGCCTCGAGAGAGGTGCGGCCCACATATGATACTTCCGCGTTGAGGATAACCAGATCCCCGATTTTGATCGGCTCGCGAAACACGAATGAATCCACTGCCACGGTAACGACGCGTCTTTGTGCATGACGCATGCACGCAAGCGCGCCGGCTTCGTCCACAAGTTTCATAATCCAGCCGCCATGAACATTACCAAGCGTATTGGCGTGTTCCGGCTGCATCAGCTGGGAAAGACTAACGCGGGAGGTGTGAATTGGCTTGGGAGGGAGAGCCTCCGTCATCGGATGGTGAGCCGGTTAATCCAGATCCTGCCGACCTTCGCCGGCATCCAAGGTGTGCAACCGCTCCGGTTCCTCCAGCAGGACATCCACCACCGATTGGCTCAGGGG
>VGNF01000203.1 GCA_016866195.1 Chloroflexota bacterium
ACCATCTTACTTTCAGGGGATTTTTGAATTCAAGGGCAACCAGCGTGGAATACAAGAATGCCCCGAATCGATGATGGAAATTCAGGGGAGTCTGAAGCCGTGGCTCGAAGCGATAATCCCCCTGTTGGGGAATGTTATTCGTCTTCGTATTTGAAGGAGACTTTGATCTTGGCGCGGTATGCCGTGACTTTACCCTCGTCGATGACCATGTCGAGTTCAGCCACCTCGGCGACGCGCAGGTCACGCAGGGATTTCGCCGCGCGCTCGACGGCTGAGGCGGCAGCCTTTTCCCACGATTCGGTGCTGGTGCCGATCAATTCGATCACTTTATAGACGCTTTCTGCCATGGGGGACTCCTTGTGAATGGGATGAACCAACTATACACCGGCTGCGATCGATTATCAATAACCTATCCTGTTTGAATATGTCGAATCCTCACATCCAGGGCTACCGCACCTCGCGTGAGAACTTTCAGGGGATTGATTTCAATCTCGCCCACATCCGGTTTTTGAATCATTAAATGGGATAAATTCACCAGGACATCGATCACCGATTCTTCATCTGCGGGAGGGATATTGCGAAAACCCTTCAGCTTTCTGCCGGCCCAGGTCTGCTCGATCATTTTCTTTGCCTCGATACGTGTCAACGGAGCCAGGGCAAAAGCCACATCCTTAAGGCCTTCCACTTCGACGCCTCCGGAACCGAACATTATTAGTGGACCAAATTGTGGGTCATGCACTGCGCCTGCGATCACTTCCTGCCCGCCATCGACCTGTTTTTGAATATAGACCCCTTCGATCTTTGCTTCCGGACGTGCGGAAGTGACGCGGTCTATGATTATCGTGTAGCCATTTCGGGCTGAGCCCTCATCCTGAATTCCCGTTAATACGCCGCCGACGTCTGACTTGTGCGAAATGTCCCGCGAGGCAATCTTGAGTACCACAGGGAAACCGAGTTCGCTTGCAATTTTTCCGCAGGCGTGGGCGTCCTGTGCAAGCTTAGCCCTTGCAGTCTGTATGCCGAAAGTTTCAACCATTTCTTCGGCTGTGCGAGCATCGGATGAGCCGATGGCCGGGACCTTTTGGTCCATAGTCATGGATTTTTGAGCAATGAAATCTGCCCGCCTATTCAGCGCGGCCAGTGCCGATGCCGCTCGCTCGGGGAAGGGATAAGCCGGTACTTTTGCCAGAGTCAATACTTTGACTGCGGTTTCGATCAATGGGGATCCCATCAATGCAACGACCACCGGTTTGTTGAATTGCCGAATGACACCGACCAGGTTCTGGGCAACATCCTCCGCTTTGAACATGGGCGGCGGGGGCAGGATAACCATAACACCATCCACCCGTTCTTCCTCCAGCAGAACTTTCAAGCATGCGCCATAAATCTCCGGGGAGGCGGAGGCGAGCATATCCACCGGGTTGATCACGCTTGCTGCAGCTGGCAGGTACGATGCGAGCGCCTGCTTGGAATGTTCGCTTAGTAACGCAAGTTCCATATCGTAAGTTTTTATTGCATCTGCTGCGATCACGCCGGGTCCGCCTGCATTGGTGAGGATCGCCATCCTTCGTCCTTTGGGCAGGGGACAGTATTCCAATGCGCGCGCCCAATCGAACATTTGCTCGGCAGTTTCGGCGCGTAAAACTCCGGATTTCACGAATGCAGCTTCGAAGGCCGTATCGGACGCGGCCAGCGCTCCGGTATGCGAGGCAGCCGCCTTTTGGCCCGCCTCGAAGCGTCCGACTTTCAATGCCAGGATGGGTTTCTCGTTGGCAATCTCCGCTGCAACCTGCACGAATCGCCGGCCTTCTGAGACCCCTTCCATGTACAGGACAATCACACGGGTATGCGGATCGGAGGCGAGCAGAGGGAGCATATCCGTCTCGTTGACATCCGCTTGATTCCCCAGACTCACGATCCGGGAAAAACCAAAACCCTGTCCACGGGACCAATCCACGATGGCCGCACAAAAGGCACCTGAATGGGAAATGAAACCGATGCCACCCTGGGCCGGCATGGGAGGCTGGAGAAAGGTTGTATCCATTGGGAGGTGGGTGTCGATCGTTCCGATGCAGTTCGGACCGAGCAGGCGAATTCCGAATTTTCTCGCGCGCTCCAGGCATTCGAACTCCAGTCGCGCCCCCTCTTCTCCAACCTCGCGAAATCCTGCAGAGACGATCACAGCCGAGTGAATCCCCCGGTTGCCGCACGTTTCGATGGTTTCAGGCGTGGCCTTGGGGGGAACGATCAGGATTGCCAGATCAACCGGATCCGGTACGTCTTTGACATCGGTGAATATAGGACGACCGAATAATTCACCGGGTTTTTGACCCACGAAGTGGATCGGGCCCGGATAACCGCTCATGGTCAAATTTCGCGCAACACCGTAGCCGAGTTTTTCCTCTGAAGTAGAGGCGCCGAAGAGGACTACACCGCGCGGTTTGAAGAACGGCAGGAGGGTTGAATCCATGGTCGAATTAAACCACATCCAATCCTGATATATCAGGTGGATCTTTGCCTCTACCCGCACACCTGTGCAAGAATGGTTTGCTTGTACTTCGGCGCGATGTCTGCATCCTCCAACAACGGAAGCCATGCGGAAACCGGCGTAACCAGTACCTCCTTTGAGCCATCTGGAAGGAAATAGCGGGTCCAGAGCAGCCCGATCAATTCGCCGGAAGAATTGATCACAGCACCACCGGAGGATCCGGACTCGATCCGCGCCTCCTGCCCTGTTTGCAGACGTGTTGCAAAGGAGATCGCCGAGTACCGTTTCTCCTCCCGCACCAGGGGGTCGAGGTCAAGGCGGAGCTGGACCGTTGGATCGGACACGATCAGCGAGGCTGGTATCGGCGGATACAAACCCAACGGACTGCTGATGATGGTGAGTTCTTCGCCGGCCTGGACTGGCTTCTTCGAAAGACACTTGTGGTCAACCTTCAGCCAATCCAAAGGGGAAGCAGGGATTTTCCCGATCGCGAGGTCGATGCTTTTGTCGGTGAAGATGATCCATTCGATAGGAAGCTCGAAGTTGTAGAAATGCTCGTTCCACAGAGGAAGTTTCATGTACTCCTGCCTGGACCGAAGGGTTTTCAACACATGCCAGTTCGTAAGCACGATCCCCTCGCCGATGTACGTACCTGTGGCAACCGAAACTGATCCACCTTCGTCCGGGTACGAATGGATCAGACCCGTCGCGGGAATGGGCAGCAGCAGGGCAAGACTGATCAATGCGAGTGCCACCAGACCGACCCAATGTGCATTGGTTATCTTGAAGGGCTTCATTGATGTACTCATCGTTGAATGGTGAAATGATACATGAAAATCAGATGGACAGCCAAGATCGCTGTGTGACTTTTGTTACTGCAAACGAACTGTTTGGAGATAGAATTGCCGAATGCGCATCCTGGCTATTATCTCCGGTGAGTACGGCGTCAGGCACGTGGAAAATCTGCGCCTCCATGCTCCCAAAACCTGGACCATCGAAACATGGAAGCCGCCCGGTATCTTCCCATTGATCATCGATTATCCGGAAGAGTTCCTGCCGCCGAGCTTCCCTGAAAGTGATCTAATCCTTTCCTTCGCGGAGAATAAATCCGTGGCGGAATTGATTCCGGAAATCGCCAAAATGACGGGGGCGCGCGGCGTGGTGGCGGCCGTGGATAACGAGGCCTGGCTGCCCCGCGGCCTGGCGCGGCAGCTGCGTGGATGGCTGGAACGCATGGGCGTTGCCTGTGCGACACCCAAACCCCTGTGCTCGCTAACCGAAAAGGATTACAAGGTCACCCGTCGCGAAAGAGAGACCTATCAAAGCGAGGTCATCAGCGAATTTGCGCACTACTTCGGTCAGCCCGACATTCGCTTGTCAATCGATAAAGGGACTCGAACCATTGTTTCCGCCGAAGTTCGCCGCGATGCGGTGTGCGGATGTGCGCGGCATGTCGCCGAAAAGTTGATCGGCCTCTCGGCAGACGAGGCAGAGGAAAAGGCGGGACTCTTCCACCATCACTTTCCATGCCTGGCCAGCATGGTGAAACTGAACGATTACAACCACGATACTCTGATGCACGAATCGGGACATTTATTGCAGGAGAATCTTGCCGGGCAATTAAAACCTTTCAGGCAAACGCGGTATATTTCCCCAGATGGTTTTGTTGAAGAAAAAAAGTGAGCATCTTGCTGCAGACGGGCGGATTTGCAAGCCTATACGTTGTCCTTGCTAAGCGTCCTTTTTCTCATTGTTTTGATATTTCAAAGTATTCCAGATAACCGTTAAGATCGTTTCGGTATCGTCAATCACTTCATTGTTCCAGAAGCGCAGGATTTGATATCCTTTGGACATCAAATAAGCGGATCGTTCCTCGTCATACTCTTCCTGATCCAGATGCTGACTTCCATCCAGCTCAATAATGAGTTTTCTACGAGTCGCACAAAAGTCAACGATGTAGTTGCCGATGGCATGCTGGTTTCTGAAGTGAGTATCTCCCATACGATGCGCGCGCAAATGCGCCCAGAGTTTGGCTTCGGCTGGTGTCATTTCGCGGTGGAGTTGTTTTGCGCGCCCGAAGATTTTGGGTGTAGTCCGTTTATGAGTGGTCATGGACCCCCTCCCGGCCTCCCCCAATCGAAGTATACGATTGGGGAAGGAGAAACTTCAACATGGATGGCGGTAAAAGTATTCATTCAAAATTTATATTCACCTTCCCCCATTCATGGTTTTGAATGGGGGAAGTGGCGCAGCGAGCCGAAGTGGGAAAATTTCCCTCGCCGAGCGAGGACCTACCATTTCTCCCAATGAATGATTGCTTCCAAATCCTTCCGTCCGCCTTTCTTCGGCGGGGCCGTAATCACTTTCTCCTCGGCGGGATATCCAAAGGAGAGCGCGATGCGCAAGTGCCATTCGGGCGGGAATCCCAGGATGGCGCGGGCTTTGTCCATGTCGTAGAGCGAGGCGGGAACTGAACCGATTCCCAACTCCCATGCGGCAAGTTGCATGTAGGCTGCAGCCTGCCCGGCGTCGAACATGGTCTGGAACTTTACTGTTGGGTCCGGTGTAAGAATCGCAACTGCCAGCGCCGCGCCGGCGATATGTCCCGCCCATTCACCGCAGGCCGACAATTCTTTCAAGATGCTTTTATCGCGGATCGCGACAAAATGCCACGTCTGTTCGTTCTTGGAGGATTGCGACCTGCGCCCGGCGTTCAAGATTGCCGTGACAGCCTCATCCGGTAAAGGCTTTTCAAGAAACTTACGGACTGCCCTCTTGGTGCGAATGGCTTCCGATATTTTCATTCTGTCTCCTCTATGTCTTATAGATTACATCCAGATATCTTTTGAGCAGATCTGCGACCATTCCGCGCATCGGCATTGTAGCGGCCATGCCATAGACAGGCGCCATCCCGCCCTTCGCGTCCGGGTTGGCTTTTACATGCGCAATTGATTCCTTCAAATCCCGGGTGAATCGTTCAGCGACGCCCGGTTGCGCATGTCGCAGGGTCAGGCAGATATGCATGCAGGCAGGTTTGTGCAGTCCGTTCAGGCTCCAGCCTCTCGAGGTCATGGCGTCCAGCACCCTGTAGATATCCAATGAATCGGAAGCAAAAGCGATCACGAAGAGCGGATCACCAAGCAGACGTATATCAGGGATTTTGCGAATTTCCCGTTTAATCATCTCGGCAGTGGCGAGGATCTTTCTCGCGGCTTCCGTGTAACCCTGCGCGCCGATCGAAACCATCGCCGCCCAACAGGCTGCGCTCAATGCGCCTGGACGGCTTCCGGCAAATGTTGGGGAAAAATACAAACCGCCCGGCCATTCGGTGGTTGCGAAATATTGGTAATGTCGCAAGTCCGTCCCTCGATACAGGATGACCGAGGTCCCCTTTGCGGCGTAACCATACTTGTGCGTGTCGACTGAGATGGAGGTGACTCCAGGAAGACGGAAATCGAATCGAGGCACGGCATATCCCAGTTTTTCCGCCCAGGGCAGGATGAAACCCCCGAGGCAGGCATCGGTATGAAAGGGAATCCGGCGCTTACGTGCCAATTCGGATAATTCCTCGATCGGATCCACCATCCCATGTGGGAACGCCGGCGCAGAACCGACGATCACAATCGTGTTTCGATTAATGGCTTTGCGCGCAGCTTTTACATCGGCTCGAAAGTTTTCATCCACGGGTATCCGGATCGCATCAATGTTGAAATATTGACAGGCTTTGTCAAAGGCGGCGTGCGCCGTGACCGGGATGATCATCTCAGGATGTGTGATGCCAAGTTCGTCGCGAGCGCGGTCGCGATAGGTTTTCATGGCGAGCAGGATGCTCTCCGTCCCCCCGGAGGATAGCGTGCCGCATACCTCCGGCTCCTGACCGTTGAGCATGCCTGCGGTCATGGAGACGATCTCGGCTTCGAATTTGGACGTGCTTGGCCATATGTCCGCATGCAGAGGATTGCTCTGGGAGTGGATGGCATACACACGGTTCAGGAAATCGATATGCTCCGCATCGCCGTGATAGACCGCGCCGGAGACGAATCCATCCTTCCAGCGTGCTTGCTCCTGTTCACGCAAAA
>VGNF01000204.1 GCA_016866195.1 Chloroflexota bacterium
GGGGGCGTCAGGATTTCGAACGAAAGCGGCTGGAACAGGAGCGGCTGGTTGCCGCTGCCGGTCTCCGGATCCAGGCTGGATTCCATTCCGCCGGCCACGCGCCAGAAAGGCACGATGCGGATGGCGATCTGTCCGGCTACCAGCATCAGCAGGATGCCGATCGGCAGCAGGATCAGGAAGACGGTCCAGTCGCGGCGTTCCTTGTTCGAGGTGTTTGTACTCATGGTCTTACTGCCCCTTCTCCTTCATCGGCAGGGAGACGAAGAAGACACTGCCCGGGCAGGCCTGCTCATTATTGCCCGGACTCTCCACCCAGATGCGGCCGCCGTGCGCCTCGACAATGCCCCTGGCGATCGTAAGGCCAAGACCAGGTCCGCCGCCCTTGAACTTGGTCTTGCCGGAAGAGTGCATCAACACCTCTCCGGTCTGGTAGAACTTGCTGAAGATCAGCTCACGCGACTCGGGAGCCACACCCACACCCGTATCGCGTACTTCTACCAACACTTGCGGCGGCTTTTCTCCGTTCAGGAATTTGCCGCTGATGGTCACCCGGCCGCCATCGGGGGTGTACTTGATGGCGTTCATGATCAGGTGATAAAAGACCTTTTGTAAAAGCTCGGGGTCGGCGGGCACGAGCGGGAGCTTTTCCAATCCCCTGGTCTTGAATTCGATCTTGCGCTCCTCGAAAGCCTTTGCGAATCCCTTCTGGACCTTCTGCACCACCTGCCCCACCTGCAGATCGGATTTCTTAAGGAAGAGCGCATTGCTGTCGATGCGCGAGACATCCAGCATGCTGCCGACCACGTCGGTCATGCGCTCGGAGCCGTCGAGGATCCCCTTGGTCAGCATGGCGGATTCCGGGTCATCCTTGACGCGATCCTCCAGCATCTGCGAATATCCCATGATCAGGGTCAGAGGCGTGCGCAATTCGTGGGCGGAGATCTGGATGAAATTACTCTTGGTCTTGTCGAAAAGCGTCAGCAGTTCGTTCATCCGCTGAAGTTCCTCGGTGCGCTCCTGCAGGCGCATGGTCATGTCATCCAGGGTGTTCGCCAGCGTACCGATCTCATCCTTGCGCCGAATGCCGGTACGCTGATTCAAGTCCCCGCCGGCGATCGCCTGCGAAGTGCGGACCAGCGAATACACCGGATTGATGATCAGCCGCGTCACCGAGTAACCGATCAGAATCACCGCCAGCATGACCACCGTGAACAAAACGACGTAGGTCGTGCGGTTGTCCTCCGTGGATTGGATCACGAAGTTCAGCGGCAGCACCACGGCGAACACGCCGAGTCGGTCGTTGCCCACCTGCAACGGACCATAGGCCAGGCGGTACCAGCGTCCTTCGAGCGGGAAATTCTCTCCGGTAATCACGTCCTTGGAGGCGACGATGTCATCGAAACCCTCTTTCGAGATCGATACGACCTTCAGGGTATCCACATCCGTGCGGCCTCCGCCGAGGGTCGTCGTGATGGCCTTCCCGTCCGCGCCGTAGATGATGATGTCAGCCAGCGAGGTGCTCTTCAGGAGCGGCATGAGTTTTTCGATCGAAGTTCCGATCACCACCACGCCCGCAAACTGGTCCCCCAATGGCACCGGAATGGCGGTGAAGTAATAGAATTGATCGTTGACCAGGTTGATGCCCAGGGCGCGCCGCGGCGGTTCTTTTTCATCCCGGCTGGTCAGGTAGGGTTTGACGATCGGCGAGGCAGCTGCTCCGGTGTTCTGCTCCACGATCTGCATCTCTCCGTTTTCACCTTCGATGATGTGCACCAGCTCGGCACCGCCCGGAGAGATCAGGATCAGGTTTTCAATCGCCAACCCTCCGGCCAGCGGCTGCGTTAGTTTCAGTGCCGTCTCGCGGTCCTCGTTGAGAAGCGCCTGCGCAAGCCCTTCGGTATATGCCACTACACGGGCGGATTCGACGTGTGAAACTTCCTGCCGCACGAAATTATCCAGGACCACGCGCCCCGCTTCAACCAACTGGTTGGTCAGACGTTCGCTCAGCGTGTTGGACACCAGCCGCGTGACCACGTACACCCCGATCACGGCCACGACCAGGGCGAGGATCAGATACGGCAAAATGACTTTAAGCCGAATGCTCATTGACAAATTCCAGGCAGCACAGAACGCATGGACCAGCCATCAGCGGCTTGATATTTGTCCACTCATTTCACATTTTACCCTTATTGAACTTCCGGGTTGCCTTCCTGGTGCCCTACAATCTCATTACGGATTATTGCCATTCGACATTGAAAATTGACCAAAAAAGACCCAAAAATTGGGTTTTAGCGTCTGTTCCCAGCAGAAGTTAATCTCCGCCGCGTTTCGCCAGGCGGTGATCGAGCATCAGCACCGCTGTGCCGCGCTCCTCGATCAGCTTGAGACTTGCGACGATCTCCGCCGCGTTCTTCTCCTCCTCCACCTGCTCGGTGATGAACCACTGCAGCATCACCTGCGCGGGATAATCCTTCTCCTTGAGCGCCAGCTCATACAAGGAATTGATCGAGGCTGTAACCTTGGCCTCATGCGCCGCCACTTCTTCGAACAATTCGAGCGAACTCTTCCAATCCGTTTTAGGCGCCTCGATGGCTTTGAGCATCACCTTCCCGCCCCGTTCGAGGATGAAGTCATAGAATTTCATCGCATGTTCGCGTTCCTCAGCTTCCTGCGTGCGCATCCAATGGGCAAAGCCCGGCAGGCTCTTATCCTCGAAATATGCCGCCATCGACAGGTAAAGGTATGAAGAGAAGAGTTCCTTGTTGATTTGTTCGTTCATTAGATCCTGCATTGCTTTTCCGATCATTTAAGCCTCCTTGTGCCAATTTCATTATACAGATTTTCAACTTTAGGTCAATTCCACCGCCCTCCGCTTGATTTGGTCCATTACTGCACCCGCGGGATCCAGCGCGGGAAATTTTTGCAGGTAGACCCCGTACGCTGCACCGGGGATCTTCTTCAGGGCTCGTTGTTAAAGTCCGTAATATGAACCGGGAATTTTCGCATTTCCAATTGGATTTAGCATAGGATGACCTCAGCGTGTATTTTGTCCAACCACTGATTCTTCGTGCAAATTGGTGGCAATGGATCATTTGATACGTGTCATGCTGAGGAGCGTAGCGACGAAGCATCTGGTTTTTTACGAAGAGAGACTCTTCGCTTCTCCTTCGACTTCCACTTCACTCGCTCAGTGTCCGCTCAGGGGGAATCTCAGAGTGACGCGATTTTTGGTTTACAAACCGCTAATTTCGTTTCTTCAACCAATCCAACAGCTTCTTCGTGGACCAGGTATTGATCACATCCTCCTTCGTCAACCCGGCGCGGCGGGCGGTGGCTACACCGTAAAAGAGCACATCGAGATCCTCTGCAGAATGAGCATCGGTGTTGATGCTGATCGGGATGTCCATCTCCTTTGCCCGGCGCGCGTACATGTCGTCGAGGTCGAGCCGCGAAGGATGAGCGTTGATCTCCAGCGCCACGCCGGTTTCGGCCGAGGCGTTGAGGATCGCATCCATATCGAGGTCCGCGCCTTCACGGTCCGGGATGAGCCGCCCGGTGGGATGACCGATGATATCCACATGCGGATTGCGGATGGCGCTCAGCATGCGCTGGGTGACCTTGTCGCGCGGCTGCCTCAGGCTGGTGTGCAGCGAGGCCAGCACGAGGTCGAGCGAGGCGAGGAATTTATCCGGATAATCGAGGGTCCCATCGGCCTTGATCTCCACCTCGCTGGCGTGCAGGACCAGGATGTCATCGCCAAGCTGTTTCTGAATCTTCTTGATTTCGGCCGCCTGCTTCTTGTGGTCCTCGATCTTCAATCCGCCCGTGACGCCGAGGCTCGCGGAATGATCGGTGAACGCGATGACCTTGATGCCTCGCTGCGCCGCGGCGCGCGCCATCTCGAGCATGGTGAGCTTTCCATCGCTCCAGTTGGAATGGACCTGCAGGTCCGCTTTGATATCCTTGACCTCGATCAATCTTGGGAGCTTGTTGGCTTTCGCAAGCTGCACTTCATCGCGGCCCTCGCGCAGCTCCGGAGGAATCCACGCCAGGCCAAGCGTTTTATACACTTCCTCCTCGGTCGAACAAAAAATCTCGCCCTTGCCTCTCACTTTCGACAACGAATGTTCCGATAACGAAAGTCCCTGATCCAGCGCAAGCTGACGCAGGGCCACGTTATGGTCCTTCGATCCGGTTGCATATTGCAGCGCGGTCCCGAACTTCTGCGGCGGATGCACCCACACTTGCGCGCGCACGCCGTCGGAAAATTCGATGCTCGATTTCGTATCGCCTTTCCCGAGCACGCGCGATACGCCGGGCAATTTGGTGAACGCCTCCATCACCGGCGCCGAGTCTTTTGCAGCGACGAGGATGTCGAGGTCACCCACAGTCGAACGCATTCTCCGTAAACTTCCGGCAGGCCGCGCGTCGACGACTCCCTTCACCTTTTTCAACGAAAAGATGATCTCCTGCGCCAGCGGATAGGCACGCCCGAGCGGAATGCGGCCTGAGCGGCGCGCCAGCGAGGCAATCCCTTCGAGGATCGCGGTTTCGGATTTTGCGCCCATGCCGGGCAGGTCGCGCAGTTTCCCTGCTTTGGCGGCAGCTTCCAGTTGCGCCAGAGTCGTGATGTTCAACGTCTTGTGAATCAGCCCGATCTTCTTCGGCCCGAGGCTGGGCACTTTCATCCACGCAGCAAGATCCGGCGGCACTTCCCTTTTCAACTTTTCAAGAAATTCAAGTTTGCCGCTGGAAAGCAATTCATCGATCTTCTCCGCGATGGCCTTCCCCACGCCGGGGATGTCGCGCAGTTTGCCTTCCTTCCAATATTCCCCCGCTTCGCGGCCGAGGCCGGCAAGATTCTCCGCGGCCTTGCGATAAGCAAGCACAACATAGATGACCTCGCCCTTGATCTCGCACAAATCGGCGATCAATGTGAAGGTCTCTGCAAGCTGGCGGTTGTTCATCATGGGATACCTCTAATGCGGGTGATTATACCCAACGAACGGGCATGATATACCCAACGAACGGGCATGATATACCCAACGTGCGGGTATGACATACTCGCCGGCAAAGAATCGCCGCAGAGACGCAGAGTGCACAGAGAAATTCCTTGTCATTCTGAGGAGCTGCTAAGCAGCGACGAAGAATCTCTAATCACAAAACAACATCGGTTACGTAGGGGATTCTCACCTGCACTGCAACGCACGCAGTGCGGTGCAAGTGTCGCTCCCTTTGGTCGCTCACATCGTCCCGACACCTGCACCGATCGCAGGCACGGTGTGTCCTTCGGGAGAATGACATATCCAAAGAGGGCATGTTATACCCAGCGAGCGGGCATGTTATACCCAGCGAGCGGGCATGTTATACCCAGCGAACGGGCATGTTATACTGCCGAAGGATGCTCGATCTCGCCAATGCCCGCTTCGCTTTTCTGGATATCGAGACTACCGGCCTTTCGCCCTGGTTCGGGGACCGCATCTGCCAGGTGGCGATCGTCATCAGCGAGGGGAGGCGCATCAAAGAGACCTTCGACTCGCTCGTCAATCCCGAGCAGCCTCTCTCCCCCGCCGCTTCCTACATCAACAACCTGAAGGAAGAGGATTTATCGGCCGCCCCGCGTTTCGAAGCAGTGGTCGACCGCATCGACGACCTGCTGCGCGACTCGGTGGTGGTATGTCACAACTCGCGCTTCGACCTGCAGTTCTTCGACAGCGAGTATCGCCGCCTCAACCGCCCGGCGGAATTCCCCAATTTGATCGACACGCTTCTGGTGGCGCGGCAGTTCTATCAACTAGCTTCCTACAAATTGCCGGTGCTGGCCGAGGCGTTCAAAGTCTCTGCGAATTTCCAGGGCTCGCGCGCCCAAGCGGACGCGTTGACCGCCAGGAATGTCTTCTTCGCCATGATGGAATCGTTGAAGGCTTCGGGAAAGCCGCTCGAGGAATTCATCGGCATTTACAACTCGCCGGCCTGGCCCGATGAAGGCATCCAACTGCCGCTCGAACTGGCAGAGGCCATCAACAGCGGCCGGCGCCTGTTCATTAAATACATGGACCGCGGCGGCGAGATCTCGGAACGCTGGATCTCCCCCATTCAAGTAGTTGGACTGTCGGATTACATCTACTTGCGCGCCTACTGCCATACGCGCGAAGCCGAGCGCACCTTCCGCCTGGACCGCATCCTGAATGTGGCGGTGGAGTTGGAAAAATGATTGTCATTCCCCTGACGGGGACGGTGTGCGAGCCACGACACTTGCACCTGCGCTACAAGTGCAGGTGAGTGGCGAAGCAATCTCATAGTCTTGGAAGGGACGCTTCTAAATGCTTGCTTGGCAATGGTCTTCGCGTAGCACCCCGTAGGGAAACGGAGGGGTAAAACCTTGCCGAAAATTGACCGCAGGACAAAAACGAACTGGGCGGGGGCAGGAGTCCCTCGCCCAGCGTGGTCACAAGAGAGGAGATCCTTCGCTGCGCTCAGGATGACATTTTCGAGGGTGGTTTAATCATAATAATACGGCGAGCAATTGTATTCCTCGCCCGAGGGCGCGGTGATACTGATTTT
>VGNF01000205.1 GCA_016866195.1 Chloroflexota bacterium
CCCCTCGGTATCCACTCCGAGCTTTCGATCCAGAATGCGAATCTGTGCCGAAGCCAGCAGAGCAGGGCGATAGACCACTCCCTGGATCATCGCTTCTGCGGGCATGCTGCGCCCGGCAGATTGGAACGCCTCTGGCAGGCTATTTGTCTGCGGCAGGAAGTATTCACGGATGCCCGCGGGCAGGGAGGGCTTGGTCAGACTGCCCGTTGCAGTTGACGCGGGAATTGGAGTCGCCAGCGGCTCATCTGTTTTCGATGACTCCGCAGTACCGGGCGCCTGAGAACCAGCAGGTTTCGACTGCGTTTTGGCGATCGGCTTCGCATGGACGAGATCGTTCAAGGCGGGAATATGGGTTCTCGTCAACGGACCCGCGAGGAAGTTCATCGCCCAGCGGGATTGAAAAACAACCGGCGACTTTTCATGAACGTTATGCATCACGAAAACCCGTTTTCCGAGCGAAGAGATCAATTTATCCATCGCACCGCGAGAGACGCCGCCCGTAAGGCTATCGAGTCCATCCAGCAATCGCTGCTTGTCCTGGTCGGTCTGCAACTTTCCGATGAACCATGTGCCGGTATTCGACAATCCTTTGTAATCCACATCGGCCGGGTTTTGCGTGGCCAGCAGGAGACCGAGGCCAAAGGCGCGCGCTTGTTTCAGCATTCGAAGCAGAGGCTGTTTCGAGGGCGGATTGGCGGTCGGCGGCAGGTATCCATAGATTTCATCCATATACAGGAGGGCGCGCAAAGCGGTCGACCCGCTTTGTGTGCGCATCCAGGTTTCAACTGCCGTGAATAGAAGCGTCACAAAAAACATGCGCTCAGTCTCTGATAGATGAGCCAGATAAAATACACTATGCCGGGGGCGCTTGTCCCTGCCGAACAACAATGCTTGAACATCCAGCGGATCTCCCGCCCTCCAGGCTTCAAACGCCGGCGCGGCAAGGATGTTGTTAAGGGTCATGGCAAGGTCCATGCGCTCGTTTGGAGGGAAGAACGTATCAGTAGGAAACGCGCCCAGCTTTTCAAACGGTGGATTTTGCGTCTGAAGAATTAATTCGGTCAGGTCCACGTCGCGACCCTTGCTCCAATGTTCCTCAAATATGTTTGATATTAGGATGTGCTCGCGCGAGCGGATCGGATCGATATCGGTGAATCCCACCAGCCCGAGCAATGCGGTGACCGTGCTTGTGATTCGTTCCCGCAAAACCTCACGATTGGATTCCCAATCCAATTCCGGTGCCGCCAGCGACGATAACACATTAATGGAAATGCCAGAATCGGATCCGGGTGTGTAAATTGCATACTCTGCTGCGTTCTGCAATGCCGCCAATCTCTTCCTGTCAATCCCCCACTCCTCCAGCCCATTCCGCCAGGCTTTGGAAGCCTCCTCCGCCGCCTGATCCAGAGATTTCCCCGCCCTGCGCGCCATTTCCGGGTCGATCCAGGGTTGGAAATCCTGCGGGGCAAGGTCCGGGAAATGCAGCAGCAAATTCGTCAGATCTCCCTTGGGGTCGATGATAATTGCCGGGATTCCCTGCAGCGCTGCCTCCTCGAGCAGGGCAATGCAC
Organism: Chloroflexota bacterium; assembly: GCA_016866195.1. GTDB lineage: Bacteria > Chloroflexota > Anaerolineae > Anaerolineales > Villigracilaceae > VGNF01. Next base: position 1,571 of record VGNF01000205.1, read on the forward strand.
AAACCGGTCTTTCCAGAACCGGTCATCCCGGTTACCACGGCATGCGTGGTTAAATCCGCGGGATCATACTCCAGCGGTTTGCTTGAGAGCTTGCCGCTTTTCGCGTCAAACAATCGACCAAGATAAAAATTGGATTCTGCCATCATACTTCTCCAGGACCATTCGTTTTTGACTCTCTGGGGTAAATTTAATCCATTTTATCTCAAATGACAACCTGAAAAAAGAACTGCGAGTCTCACCTCGCAGTTCTTAAACTAATCGTCGTCGTCATCATCTCCCCCTCCGCCGGAACCAGAGTCACCATCATCATCGTCGCCGCCTCCGGAATGCGAACTCCCGCTGTTGGATCCATTCCCATTGGAGTTATTTTCATTCAGGTTTTCATTTTCATTGTTATCGTTCCCATTTCCATGCGAATTGACATTGTCATCAAATCCATTGTCAACCTTGGAATCGATTTCACTGCCTTCGGCGTCATTTGCATTTCCCTCTCCATCCAGCTTGTCCTCCACCTCGACCGGGCTGCCAACCGGGACAATCGTACCCTGCGGCAGTAACTCGAGTTTTTCGACCTCGACGATTCCCTGCTTGTTCGTATGGCCGAGGACAATTACCGAGGATCCGACTTCCACTACCTGATCCGGCAACTGGGTGTTTTCTGTGATCAGAATGGGAACCCCGGAGACATACGGCATGCCGTTGACTTCCATGAACACACCAGCAAATTGGATGGTTTCCGTTCGACCTTCCGAGATGAGTTCACTCACCTCCTCCAATCGTTCATTCTCAAATTCGAATTCAAGGTCCGAGCGAATGTCCTCATCCAGAGCAAGCAGCAGGCGCAAACCCTCCCAGGATCGTTTGACAGAGTATAGGTTTTCACCTGGCAACGAGTAGGATGAAGCCCGCACCAAACCGGTCCCGCTCACGACCAGTAAGGCGGCCACAACGAATGAGAACGCCAGGCGCTGAACCATTGGGATCGCCCGCTTGTTCGCAACGGGCTGCCTCTCCCGCAATTCCATTGCGTGCTGCATGACCTTCGCCCGCCCTCGACGAATCACCTCCGGACCCGGATCGGGTACCGAAATTTCGCGGGCCCGTTGGGCTGCGGTCAGGAGCGGTCGCAACTGATTCGATTTTTCAGGATACGCGGTGAGGATGCTCTCGACATTGCGTCCCTTGTCAAGTTCCTGCAAACAGGTTTCGAGGATTTCCATTAAATCATTCATCATCCACCTCGCCGAGTTCGCGCTGGAGCGAAGCCAGCGCTCGAAACTGGAGGGCTTTCACAGCATTTACCTTCTTGTTTATTAGTGCAGCTGTTTCCTCGATTGAATATCCCTGACCAAATCGCAAGGCCAACACATGCTGTTGATCGGATGTAAGCCGGGCGTAGGCAGAATGCACCGCGCGGTGAGTCTCTCGACGGTCCAATTGGGAAGCGGGCTCCGGCCCGGGATCCGCGAGTGAATCAGAGAGGGATTCCGTTGGGCGACTGTACTTTCGTCGCAGGTGATCCGTTACCACGTGGGAGGCGGTTCCAATCAGCCAGCCCCGCAGATTGGACCGTGGTGGATGTCCGCTTTTGGAAGCCTCCAGCAATCGAACAATTACGTCGCTGGCAATATCCTCCGCCGCGGTTTGATCACCGATCCGATAGAGCGCATAACGGTAGATCTCCGGAAAATAGCGATCGTAGATTTCGCCAACGACCTTGGGATCGTGGTCTTGCAGGCCCTTGATTTCACTTTGCGAATCGGATGTAGTCATGATGACATTCGTTTTGTCGAATGGCAAATGGCTCAAAATGACTGATCGTGGAGCCGAGTATAACATCAGCCTATTTCCCAAGTGACAGTTCATGGCGGGTTCTATGCCGGGGCGCCAGCAGCGCTTTCATTTTCGGATCACTTCGAATATTACCGCCTGGTCATCGCGGTAGACCTCGCGCAATCCCGGATCCAACTCGGCCCGACGGAGAAAATCTTTGTGATTCAGGTCGCTATGGACATATTGCGCGGAAAATTCATCAGCGATGAAGCCGGAAGGATTTTCAATCCTGCCGCGCGTGATATCCACCCATAATTCATACAGGTCTTTGTCGTACATTTGAAGATACGTGGGATCGAGACCGACCAAATATGTATTATGGCTGTTGAAAAAGAACAGACGCGGAAAATCATCCCAATCCGTCTGAAAGACGCGCTCCCCCGCCTCGGAATTTATTTCCAACCAGGCGGAGGCTCCCTGATACAGGTCGTAGGGCTTCGAGGCACGCATCCGTTCCTGCGCAACGGGGATCGACTGAAAGAGGCTGGCAACCACCACCAGCGTAAGCACGAACAGGGGAAGGGAGAACCGATTTCCCATTCTTAGCCATTCCATGGACCGGAGGCCGGGGTTCTCCATCTGATCGTCATATGATTTGAGGAGTGGTTCCCACGCAAAAGCAGCGAAGACCAAGGCAAACGGCGGAAAGTATTCAATGAACCGGCGGGCCTGAAATAGCATCAGCCCAAACAGAAGAGCGAGTAATAAACTTGTGGCGGTACGAACTTCCATTTTCCGGCCGGTCAACCCAAGCGCCAATGCTCCGCAGGCAAACGCCGCCAAGGCAGGCAGGGAATTTCCCAGCAACTGACCCGTATCGTACGGATACCATTCATTCCCGACACGAATCGAGGTTGCATCCAACAATTTCGGAAGCAGGTGCCGGTAGGTAAACAGGATGTTGTCCGGAAAATAGGGATTAAGGATCATTCCAAGAAGCATTCCAGCGCCAATCCAAAGGACGGGGCGATATTCGAGTCTGAGTTCCACCAACGCTACAGCCATCAGGTGGACGACTGCCAAGACCAGCAGCAATGGAAAGGCGTCGTAAGTCCATACAAACAGGAAGGCCAAAATCCCCAACCTTCGATGATTTCCAGCAAGGATCCACGCCAGGCCAAGCATCATGTACGCCAGGGAAAGCGACTGAGCGCGGGTAATGCTGATTCGATACAGGAATGCACCGGAGACTCCCAGCAGACCCAGCGCCCACAACCAGGCCAACGGCACCCGATGACGATCCAACAAGTACCAGACGGCCATCAGGGACAAACTGGCGAATGTCACCGCCGCCCATTTTGCTCCCAGGCGCAGGTCGCCAAACGTGAAGGGGATCAATGCGGCATGAAAGAGAAAATGATGGTCATAGAATTCATCCTCATTCAGGATGCTGAGGGGCAGCCAGGGGAATTGCGGCTTCAACCCCTCGGTCCGCATGACCCAGGCCAGCTTGATGTGATAAAAACCGTCGTTATCGGGCAGATCCGGCACAGCAAACTGCACCAGGCTTAATCCAACAAAGAAAACCATGAATAAGATGGCAGACAAACGGATGGGGGGATAAGGTCTTGTCATTTGAAATACACGATTTGAACAAGCAGGTCGTCTGGATCATGACGATGCATCCAGACGACCCAGGAGAAACTCGTCCGAAACACTACCGATGATTAATCGTCGTCGTCATCACCATCGTCGTCATCGTCATCATCCTCGCCGCCTGACCCGGAATTGTCGTCATTGGAATTGTCGTCGTTTCCATTGTCGTCGTTGGAATTGTCGTCGTTTCCATTGTCGTCGTTGGAATTGTCATCGTTTCCGTTGTCGTCATTGGAATTGTCATCGTTTCCATTATCGTCGTTGGAATTATCATCCGCGGACGGTAATTCGACCCGCGTCACGGTTATCGACCCATCCTGGGCGACTTCCGCTTCCACTTTGACCGTATCCCCCACATCGAAGGGACCGTCCCTCACTATTGCCGGATCCACCGTCAAGGTCTGTCCATTGATCACCCATTGATTGCCATCAATGGATTCGATGACACCCGTGAATTCGACCAGTGCGGGTTCGACTTTGCTTCCTTTGGCGCTCCCCTCCGCGACCGGCGCGCCGGAGCATGCGCTGACCAGCAACATCGTAAAGACAGCAAGCGGGAGAAAGACCTTCAACACAATTCTCATTTTTCACCTCGTAATTGATTGGTTTGACTGTTTGGTCGGTTTGGAGGTGAAAAAGTTACGGCCCGACCAATTTGAATTTCAACCGGCCGGCTGAATTGTGAATTAATTTACTATGGGATCGATTGTGACAGAGCGTACACTCGCTCGAATTCCTCCATGAATCGCCGGGCAATGGGTTCATCGTAGATCACCAGCAAATTCTCATCGTTCCTTGTTTCGGCGCTGTTTGTGAAGTTATAAGATCCGACGATCACAATGGCCTCATCGATGATCATCAACTTATGATGCATCTGACCTTCGCCTTGATCGCGCAGCACATCCACACCCGCCTGCTGAAAAGGATCGAATTCGGTTCCGACGTTCGAATTGATCTGATCGGAATCCATCACCCCCGAGACGATGATACCCTCCCTCATCCGATCGCGAAGAGCCTCACCGATCGGATCGGCGGTGAAGGAAAAGGCCAGGAAGTAAATGCTTTCCTTCGCATTGTTTACCAGGTCCAGAATCCCTGCCTGTACGTTGTCATCCGGCGAAAAATACACGTCGATTGGAATCCCATCCAGGATAACGCGCGGATGCGGCGTATCCGGGATCACCTGCGGCCCAAACTGATCCTCGACGAACATCTCCTCGAACTCCCTGGCATAGTTTTCCGCCATCTCGACGGACCGGATTCGAATCAGGCAGTTGTGATCCTCGTAAGCTCCCGAATCGGTAAAGTTCATCGATCCCGTCCAGACCTCGGAATTGTCGATCACGACAAACTTGTTATGCATCAATCCTTCGCGGCGGTCTCCCAGTATTGGAATCCCGCCCTCCACCAGCAGGTCGACATCGGACCGGTCGAGGTTATCGCTCTCCATCACGACGCGCACCTGCAGACCCCGGTCATGGGCGCGCAGCAGGGCATTACGAACACTGTTCAAGCTCAGGCTGTACGCCGCCAGATCCACGCTCCCC
>VGNF01000206.1 GCA_016866195.1 Chloroflexota bacterium
CCCCACACCCATGCCCGAATCGCCCTGGATACTGTAAACGGCTGGGCCGGTGAGGACTGGAGATCTGCGGGTTTCACGTACATACGCCTGGGAGATCATGGCTCATAAGATGCCTTTCGAAAGGCTGGCTTGTTGAAGATTCTTTCGGTAATTGGAACCCGCCCCGAGGCCGTGAAAATGGCACCGCTCGTCCGCCTGCTCGGCCGGACTCATGGGATCGAATCGCGCGTTTGCGCGACAGCCCAACACCGGCAAATGCTCGATCAGGTGTTGAATTTGTTCGAAATCCAACCGGACTACGATTTGAATCTGATGCGGCAGGACCAGTCGCTTAGCCGCTTGAGCGCCGAAATCCTCCTTCACCTCGACCCCATACTCGAACAGGCTGACCCTGATTGGGTGCTGGCGCAGGGAGATACAACGACGGTTGCCATCACCGCCCTTCTTTGCTACTTCCGACATGTGAAATTCGGGCACGTGGAGGCCGGTTTGCGCACGCATGATAAATGGCAACCCTTTCCGGAGGAAATCAACCGGCGCGTTGCCGGAGTCGCGGCCGACTTGCACTTTGCGCCCACGGAATTATCGAAAAAGAATTTGTTGAACGAAGGGGTACCAGAAGAGATCATCAAGGTAACTGGCAATACGGTCATCGATGCGCTGTACTACGTCGCCGATCAGTCGCAACCGGAGGAAATTGCCGGGTTGATTCCGACGAAACCTTCAGGAAGGAGATTGATTCTGGTCACCGCCCACCGTCGCGAGAATTTTGGCCGTCCGATTGAGGCTATCTGTCACGCCCTCAAAATCCTTGCGGCTCGGGGGGATGTGGAAATCGTTTATCCGGTTCATTTGAATCCCAATATTCAGGAACCCGTGTATCGTTTGTTGAAGGATGTGGCCCACATCACCCTGCTGCCACCATTGGACTACCTGCCTTTGGTTCATCTGATGAAAAAATCAACGATCATATTGACTGATTCGGGCGGGATCCAGGAGGAAGCTCCCGCTTTTGGCATCCCAACCTTGGTGCTGCGCGAGGTGACCGAACGACCGGAAGGAATCGAAGCGGGAATGTTACAACTCGTAGGCACCAACACCGATCGCATTGTTCGGACTACCTCAATACTGCTGGAGGATGAAACCGCCTACGCAAGAATGTCCCGCGCAACAAATCCCTATGGCGACGGGCATGCCTCGGAAAGGATCATTCAGCACCTGTTAGATCACCAAGATTAAAAACCGGCCCATCCTTACAAGCCATTTTCCAACCCTTTCGAGTCTGCACGGCACAAGCTCCACAGGCTGCCAGAGCTCCGCAAGGCATGGGAGTGCGAATCAGCACCTGGGTCTTTTCCCACAGGTGAGGTTGTTTCATAAGGGTCATCCTATTCAAAATTCGGTCGAGATCGTCGACAGCCGCCTCCAGCGCTACGAAATCTGCCCAGGCACACACTTCTTCGATGGCTTCAATAGGCTGTACTTCCACTAACTCCGGCAAATCCTTAGGGGCATTCTCAGCAAGGAACGCCATTTCTATATCCTGACTCAAGGTTTGGGATACAAGACTCCGCAAGGCAATTCCGGAATTATTCCAAGAAACGAAGGAAATTCTCCTTGCTTGACCTGGAGGTGTAAACCCTCTTCCGAGCGGACCCCGCAAGCTGAGGCGGGCACCAATGGTCCACCCTGGATGACCGTCTGGAATGGCCCGAAATCCCTTGGTTGTGATACCAAAGGTAAACAAAGGAACCCCCAAGGATGTCTGCGAGCTGGAAGCGTATCCCACAGAATATTGACCCGGGCCGGGGATGGCCTCAACTGGGCATTCCACTCCCAAAGTACCATCAAGAAATCTTTCATAAATTCGCCCGGCGCTCGAATGCATGGAATCATGCTATCACGTTTGGCGTCTGTGAACAAGCAGTATAATTAGCGGAAATTCTTGGAGGAACCATGAACATCTCGATCATCATTCAAAGCGTGGCATCCCTGGCCTGGATGGCCTTCATCGGCTTGCTGGTCATTGCCGGTGTGCGCACCAGCAGGAACCAGCCAGCCAAGAAGGCAATGAACTTTGCGGCAGTCCTGCTGCTGGTCGCCATTTTCCTGTCCACACTGGGTGCCGGCCTTGTATTTATCGAACCGTTTGAGACCGGCGTTGTCGTGACGATCCTTTCACAGGGCGGCATGCGGGCCGAACCTCTTTCATCCGGATTGCACTGGATCTTTCCCTTCGTTGAACGCGTGGAAAGGTACCCCATCTCGATCCAGACCTTCACCATGGCTCGCACGCCATCGGAGGGCGAGACGTTCGGAGACTACACGGTTGAGGCCAGGACCTCCGATGGGCAAAGAATTTTTGTGGATTCCTCCGTGATCTATCAAATCGATCCCTCCGTCGTTACAACTATTCACAAGGAGTGGCAGAACAGGTATCAGATCGATCTAATCCTTCCGATGGCCCGTGGAATCATCCGGGATGCCGTTTCACAATATCGCGTGGACGAAGTTCTAAGTACAAAACGATTTGAAATGACAGACGGGATCTCAACACAGTTGCGAAATGTGATGGCAGAAAACGGTTTGACCCTAGTGGATTTTGTACTGCGCGACATTACCTTTACTGAAGAATATGCGCAATCCATCGAACAAAAACAGATCGCGGAACAGCAAGCCTTGCAGGCGAAATTCGTCGTGGAACAAAAGAAGCAGGAGGCCGAGCAGGCACGCCAGGTCGCGCAAGGTCAGGCAGATGCAACCGTGATCGCAGCAAAAGGAGCTGCGGAAGCGCGCTTGATCCAGGCTCAGGCGGAGGCACAGGCCAATCAATTGATCTCTCAGTCTCTTACTCCGGCCCTCGTGCAATATCAGTATGTGACGAAACTTGCCCCTGGTGTGAACACCATCTTTGTACCAAGCGAGAATCAATTTATCCTGCCTCTTCCCTCCCAGACAACCCCCTGATTTTCCAAGATTGCAGGATTCCAGACCGGCAACGTATAATGGTTGCCGGTCCTTTTTTCGGAGAACCATGGCGATACCCGAATCCGGACGTGAAATCCGCCTAACCACGCTTTCCGCGTGCGCGGGTTGAGCATCCAAACTAGACGCGGAAGCGCTGGCGCAGGTCTTGCGTCCAATCCAAAAAACCTTCGATCCCATATCGTATCCGGACCTGATCGTGGGTCTGACGGATCCGGACGACGCGGCCGTTTGGCGTTTAAGCGAAAGCCGGGCGTTGGTAGTCACCACCGATTTCTTCACACCGGTGGTGGATACGCCTTTTGAATATGGCGCAATTGCGGCAGCCAACAGCCTCTCGGATGTATACGCCATGGGCGGGGATCCTTTCCTCGCATTGAACATCGCCGCGCTGCCGGACCATCTCCCCATCGAAATCTCCAGCGAAATCCTGCGTGGGGGTGCGGAAAAAGCACGCGAGGCAGGAGTGGTTATCGCGGGCGGGCACACGGTAAAAGATAAGGAACCGAAATACGGTCTGGTTGCGATCGGGTTCATCAATCCACAGAAAATAATCCGGAAAAAGGGACTCGTCGTCGGCGATGTGCTGATCCTGACGAAACCGCTTGGAGTTGGAGTGACCACCACTGCCATAAAGCAAGAGAAAGCTCGAGCCGATCACGTTCAGGAGGCGGTGGATTGGATGTCGAGCTTGAATAGGACTGCCAGCCAACTGGCATTGGAAATTGGAGTGCGCGGGGGGACGGACATCACCGGATTCGGCCTGGCAGGCCACGCCGCGGAAATGGCGCTCGCGGCAAATCTCTCGCTTCATATCAAATTCGACAATTTGCCCTTCCTCCAAGGAGCAAAAGGGTACGCGAAGCTGGGATGTTTCCCGGGAGGGGCTTTTGACAATCAGAAATTTTACGCTGCGTATGTTCGATTTGCCTCCCACCTTGACGAATCCGACCGAATGCTTTGCTTTGACCCGCAAACCAGCGGCGGGCTATTGCTTGGGGTGCCGCAAGAATCCCTCACAGTTTTTCAAAAACGGGCCGAGGAAATCCATCTGCCTGCCTGGATTATTGGGGAAGCCGGCGACGGGCAGGGAATCATCATCGAGTGAGCCGTGTTTCGTATTGGAATTTTAGAGGCTGCCGCCACCTGTATCTTGATTGTTCTGGCAATCCTCATTCCTGTCATCGTCACCCGCGGATACCAGCGCCTGAACAAACGGTTGAAAAGGATCGAAAAGCAGGTCAGCAAGAAATCCTGAGGATCAGGTACAATAGGTCAAGATGGAAATCAATATAAGAGCAACATGCCAGAAAATCAACCGGAACCGGACAGTCGTCGGTCCGAATTAATACCGGCGAAAATAATTCCCCAATTGAAATACACTGAGCACAGGTCTCGCAAATATAGCTCGCTGAGTTTCTTGCCGAGGCAGATCAACCTGCATCCTGGAAGGACCAACAAGGATCTGCAAGTTCACAACCAGCGTGCCTGGTTCACATGGGATTCATGTGAAAAAATGCCACTTGCGAGAATGGATTGGGATTCAAAATGAACCTTGCCAATGAAATCCTGATCATTTTGTTCTTGATCCTGGTTAACGGTATTCTGGCGATGTCCGAAGCAGCGCTCGTGGCTTCCCGTAAGGCGCGCCTTCAGCAAAAAGCGAGCGAGGGTGACAAATCCGCCTCGCAAGCCCTGCGCCTGATCGAAGATCCAAACACCTTCCTCTCCACCATCCAGATTGGAATCACGCTGATCGGCGTCCTGGCGGGTGCAGTGGGAGGGGCGACTCTCTCCGAATCGCTCGCTGCGGTGCTCGGAAATGTTCCTGCGATCGCCGGTCACAGCGAGTCAATTGCCTTTGGCATCGTGGTGCTGACAATCACCATCCTGTCGATCTGGCTTGGGGAACTGGTCCCGAAACGCCTCGGGATTCACAGCCCGGAACGAATCGCCCGCCTGGTGGCCGGCCCAATGGTGGTGATCTCCCGCATATTTTCCCCTTTCATCCGGCTCATGGGAAATGCCACAAACTATGTATTAAGAGTGCTGGGGATCAATCCCTCCTCTGAACCCCCCATAACCGAGGAGGAATTGCAATTGCTGATCGATCAGGGAACCCAGGCCGGCGTATTCGGGGAGGCCGAGCAGGACATGGTCGAAGGCGTATTCAGTCTGCGCGACCAGCGCGTGTATTCCCTCATGACTCCCCGCACAGAGATCGTCTGTCTGGATGTGGACGACAGCATCGAAGAAATCCATACCAAAATTTCAACAAGCGAATTCTCCCGGTTCCCGGTCCGGCAGGATTCACTGGAAACGATCGTCGGGATAGTCAAATCGCGCGATCTGCTTGCCCAAAGTCTTTCTGGGGCGGAGATTCACCTGAAAGATCTGCTCAAACCGGCTCATTTCATCCCGGAAACGATGTTCGCTTCGCGCGCGCTCGAGGTGTTTAAGGAAAAAGGAACGGAATTGCTGCTCGTCGTGGATGAATTTGGCGGATTGCAGGGATTGATCACCATCAACGACATCCTCGAGGAAATCGTCGGCGAGATCGAGTTGGAGGAGCCTCAAGCCACCCAACGGCAGGACGGTTCCTGGCTGTTAGACGGGATGCTGGAAATCGATGAATTCAAGGAGATTTTTCATCTCGATAACCTCCCCCATGAGGACGAATACGAAACACTGAGTGGTTTTATGATGGTTTCCCTTGGACGCGTGCCTCAATCGTCGGATCACTTCGATTGGCACAACTTGAGATTCGAGGTCGTCGACATGGATGGTCGAAGGGTGGATAAGGTCCTCGTGACGGCACAACCTTCAAGGTCCGCTTGAATGAATTCAAGCCCGCGCAAAATACAAATAAGCTGATCACCAGTAAACCTCCCCAAAAACAGGGGAGGTTTTGAAACCATACGCAGGAAATCCTCAGTCAACAACCATGACACGCCAAACCTGCACCTTTGCGCGTCTAAAAGAATGGGCCAATTCTTCCAACCGCTGAGAACGTACACCTGCCCCACCTGCACCCCTGGCACTCCCTGGCACGTGCACCCAGGGCAAGTGTGCAACGCACGCACGAAGTCCCCGAAGTGCAGCGGAGCGGGAGTGCGGTGCGAGTGTGGCTGGTGGTGCCAGGAGGGTTCGAAGAGAAAATCAATGGGAAATCCCCTCGTTCTCAGCTCGCTCTGCGGAAAGAAATGAAGAAGCTCACGAAATTGAACACTCCCGGACAAGGCAGTGAGGGATTGGATGGAGAGCCATTGGGTATAATGAAAGTTTGTGAATTTCAACTTTTCCTTCTTCGCAATTCAGAACATTTGTGCTATAATTCACATCCCCTGAAGGAGTTCCATGTCTTCAAATAAAATCCGCGTTGTAGGAGCGCGCGTCCACAACCTGAAAAACATCACCGTCGAGATCCCGCGCGATCAATTTGTCGTGATCACCGGTCTCTCCGGTTCCGGGAAATCCTCCCTGGCATTCGATACGATCTTTGCCGAGGGGCAAAGACGCTATGTTGAATCATTATCCGCCTATGCC
>VGNF01000207.1 GCA_016866195.1 Chloroflexota bacterium
ATGAATATGACGGGATGTTCCTCGGTCTTAAGCCGCGCATCGAGGTCGTAACCAACCTCGAACATGATCACCCGGATTGTTATCCCACCTATGCGGACATGGTCTTGGCCTTTGAAAAATTCGTGGATTTGCTCCCGCCGGATGGCGCGTTGATCGCTTGCGGCGATGATGCCGGTGCGCTGGCATTGTCCGCCCATGCCGGCAGCCAGGCGTGGAAAGTGATTCTGTATGGTCTGCACGATCAACCGCTCGGCGGCAGCCCACATTGGATGAAAGCCCGTGATCTCACGCGCAATGACCGCGGCGGGTTCGATTTTTCTGTGATGACAAATCTGGAGGGAACCGAAGGAGGCCGGGTCCGTGGATCGCTGCAGGTGCCGGGCGAGCACAACGTGCGCAACGCGCTCGCCTGCTTGTGCGTGGCCGCTTTGCTGGGGCTTCCGCTGCAGGAGGCGGCAGAGACGCTAAGCGAGTTCATCGGTGCCGGCCGACGCTTCGAAGTCCGAGGCGAAGCGAATGGAATTCTTGCGATCGACGATTATGCCCACCATCCCACGGAGATTCGCGCCACGCTGTCGGCTGCCCGGTCGCGTTACCCGCACAGGCGCATCTGGGCCGTCTGGCAGCCGCATACCTACTCACGCACCCGCACCCTGTTCAAGGAGTTCCTCCTTGCATTCCCCGATGCGGATCGGGTCCTGGTGACGGAAATCTACGCTTCGCGTGAAGCCCGGCAGGATTTTTCCTCAGCCGAGGTGGTGAATTCCATGTCGCATCCCTCCGCCCGATATTCGGGATCGCTGCAGGAGACGTCGGACATCCTGATGAGGGAGTTGCGCCCGGGGGACGTGTTCATCGTGCTTTCCGCGGGCGACGCCGATCAGATCAGCGCCAATGTGTTGAAAGGTTTGCAGGAAGGTTCATGATCGTGACCACTCTGCCCGTTGACTTGTTGTATGCGGAATTCGGCACCCTGGTGCGGGAGAGAGTTCCCCTTGCGCCGTATACCTCCGCACGCATCGGCGGGCCGGCGGACGCGTTGATCACTGTGTCCAGTTCCGAAGAATTGGAAAAGGTGATCGGATTCATCTGGGAACACGAGATCCCATATCTCATCCTTGGCGGCGGGTCGAATGTGTTGGTGAGCGATCGAGGTGTGCGCGGCGCTGTGGTGTTGAACCGCGCCAAGCAGGTGCGATTCGAGGAGGGCGAGGCACCTCGGGTGTGGTGCGAGGCCGGGGTGGTCTTCAGCAATCTGGCCAATCGATGCGCAACCCGAGGCTTGACCGGTTTGGAATGGGCCGCCACAGTTCCGGGCACCGTTGGCGGTGCAGTGTATGGAAACGCCGGCGCATTCGGGGGAGACATGTCCGGCAACCTGATCTGGGCGGAGGTACTGACGCGGAATGGTCGAGTCAGATATTCCGTGCACCAGATGGGATATGGGTATCGAACCAGCGTGCTCAAACGCGGCGAGGTAAAGGGAATCGTCCTATCGGTTTTGTTGGGTTTGAATCCCGCGACGCGGGATGAAGTCTCGGTTAAAATCGAGCAGTTTGTCTCCCGGCGAAAAACCACACAACCGGCGGGAGCCAGCATGGGTTCGATGTTCAAGAATCCTCCCGGTGATCACGCCGGCCGGATGATCGAGGCTGCCGGATTAAAAGGCACCCGCATTGGCAATGTTGAGATCAGCACGGTGCACGCCAATTTCTTCATAAACCGTGGTGAAACCAAGGCTGAGGATGTGCAACGATTGATCGAGTTGGTCCGTTCGTCCGTGAGGCGGAAATTCGGGATCGAACTTGAACTGGAAGTGGAACTTGTCGGAGATTGGAGCGCCTGAACACAAAAGTGTTTGACGGCTTCGAATGATGAAAAAGCTTCGGATTGCGGTGTTGTTTGGAGGACGTTCCGGCGAACATGAGGTCTCGCTCATGTCGGCGCGCTCGGTGATCTCCGTTCTCGATCCCGATAAATTCGAGGTGATGCAGATCGGCATCACACTGGAGGGAAACTGGCTGACCGGACCGAACGCCCTCGAAGAATTTGAAAAGGGAGATGTCAGCCAACTGAAGCACGTCGTTCCCCCGACCGAGCCTGCGCACCAGGCGCTTTACACACGGCGCCCTTTGAAGGAGGGGGAGCGGCTCGAGTCGTTAGGGAAGGTGGATGTGTTCTTCCCTGTCCTGCACGGCCCGTTTGGCGAGGACGGCACCATGCAGGGATTGTTCGAACTCGCGGACGTGGCCTATGTGGGCGCGGGGGTGGTCGGATCTGCCGTGGGTATGGATAAGGCTGTATTTAAGGATGTCATGCGGGCGCAGGGGATCCCCATCGTACCCTCCATGCTTATCCTGCGGGGCGAGGTGGAAAGAGATATTGACTCCGTGATCGGGAGAATCGAGAGGGAACTCGGGAAATACCCGCTGTTCACGAAACCGGGCAATCTGGGTTCATCGGTGGGCATCAGCAAATGCCGCTCGCGCTCCGATTTGGGTGAAGGCTTGATGGAAGCCGCGCGTTTTGACCGCCGCCTGATCGTCGAGCGCGGCGCGGTGAACGCGCGTGAGATCGAGGTCAGCGTGCTCGGCAATGAGGATCCCCAGGCTTCTGCGTGCGGGGAGATCCTGCCCAGCCGCGAGTTTTACTCCTATGAATCAAAATACATCGATGGCACGTCGGGGCTGGTCATACCGGCTCAGCTGCCCGAGCCGGTGAGCGACCAGGTCCGCGAGTACGCGGTGCGAGCCTACCAGGCCATCGATTGCGCCGGGATGGCGCGTGCGGATTTCTTCGTGGAAAAGGATTCGAACCGCATCTATCTTAATGAATTAAATACGATTCCCGGCTTTACATCCATCAGCATGTACCCCAAGTTGTGGCAGGCCAGCGGGTTAACCTACGGGCAGCTGGTGGATCGCTTGATTCAACTGGCGCTCGAACGAAAAGCACAACGCGACCGCACCAAGCATCGGAGGACCGTATGAGCGAAAAACGGGAACCTACCCGCGCCGAGCAGGTGCGGGCCCGCCGTGCTCAACGGTACCAGCAGGGCCTATTGTCCATGACCGGGCGGTCGGTCAAACCCATGGCTACGGTCACCTCGCGTGCCGGAAGTATGTATGTTCAAAACCTGCCCAAACGCAATCCGCTGCGATTCAGCCTGCCCATCGACCTGCGCTCCTTTGCGGTTTACAAGCCGAGCACGCGGGAAGCCTTATCTCATTCGCGCTGGCGCATGTTGTCTGCGACCTTCAGCCTCATTCTGGGGATGGCGATCTATCTCGCATGGACGCTGCCCTATTTCCGTGTGGCTTCGGCAGAGGTGGCTGGTAATCACCGCCTGGGCAAGGACGAAATTGAAGCCGTGCTGGGCGTGACAGGTCAATCCATTTTCCTCATCCATCCGCAGGAGATGGCAACCCGCATGCGATTGAACTACCCGGAATTGGATTCCGCGATGGTCAAGATTCAATTTCCAAACCGGGTTGTGGTCAACGTAACCGAGCGGCAGCCGGTCATCTTGTGGCAGCAGGGAGAAGGATTTACCTGGATCGATCCGTCCGGTGTGGCGTTTCGGCCGCGCGGCATTGTGACCGGCCTGGTTTCAGTGGTAGGGCTTTCTGCCCCTCCCGCGGCAGATCCGATCGAGGAGGATCCGCTCAGCCCTCCGCGCTTTATGCGGGAGGAGCTAGTGCAGGCGATCCTGACCCTCGCCCCGAGTGTGCCGGCCGGTTCCATCCTGACCTATGATCCGCACGACGGTTTGGGATGGGCAGATGCTCGCGGCTGGGAAGTTTTCTTCGGGAACGATCCGCGCGGAATGTCCATGAAAGTGCGCGTGTATCAATCCCTGGTCGAATCGCTGGAACAACGGGGAATTTACCCCGTGTATATCAATGTGGGGTTTGCAGAAGCCCCGTATTACCGGCTGGGAGAGTTTTCGACTGTGGAGTTCAACCTCGAAAGCGGTCAATGAGCAATCATGGATGAGATCATCGTAGGCATCGACGTAGGCACCACCAAGGTTTGCACCCTCGTAGGACGCGTGGAGGAGGAAAAATCCTTGCGCATCCTTGGCGTGGGGATCGAGCCTTCGGCCGGCATCCGCAAGGGGATCATTGTGGACCTGCCCTCCGCCTCTCAGGCGATCAAGCGCTCGGTGGAGAAAGCCGAGCACACCTCCGGCCTGGAGATCACCACGGCGCTGGTCAGTCTTGCGGGGGCGCATGTTTCCTCGGTCAACAGCCGCGGCGCGGCCGGCGTGCCCGGCGGGATCATCGACGCGATGGACGTTGGGCGTGCCCTTGAACAGGCTCAAGCGGTGGCTATTCCGCACGATCGCGAGATCGTTCACGTGATCCAACGAGGCATTTCGGTGGATGGTCAGGAGGGGGTGAAGACCCCGATTGGCATGCACGGTTTCAAGATCGAGGTGGAGACCCACATCATCACCGCCGCCACAGCCACTGTGGATAACCTGCGCCAGTGCGTGGGGGAGGCGGATGTGGAGATCCAACAATTCGTACTGAACCCTCTGGCTTCCGCCGAAGTGGTGTTGACCGAGCAGGAACGCGAAATGGGCGTCGCGGTTTGCGATATCGGCGGCGGCACTACCGACCTGGCGATCTATGTGGATGGGGATGTCTGGCATACGATGGTGCTCGCGGTCGGCGGGAACCATGTCACCCAGGATATCGCGCATGGCTTGCGCCTGCCGCTGGCTCAGGCGGAGGAGGTGAAGAAGCAGCAGGGGCATGCCGTTCGAACCGATTACGTGGGTGATGAATACTTCATGATCCGCCCGTTCGGCGAGGATCGGGATGTGCGCATCAACCGCCGCGACCTGGCGCACATTATCGAAGCGCGCATCGCAGAGACCTTCGGCCTGATCCTGCAGGAGATCAAGCGTTCCGGCTACGACGGTCTGTTGCCGGCCGGCATGGTGCTGACCGGCGGGACTGCAGCCCTGCCGGGCATTCGCAGCGTGGCCATGGAAGTGCTTGGCTTGCCGGTTCGCACAGCCCAGCCGGAAAATCTCAAGGGTCTGGCGGACAAGTTGAATTCACCGGCGTTTTCCACGAGTGTTGGATTGCTGCGCTGGGCTCTGACCATGCACGAACATCAGGTGGCAATCACCAACCGCGCCCGCAGGCGCAGCCGGTCAAAAGGAGAGAAAAGTATGGATTTGGAGGCGGTCAAAAACTGGATGAAACGCCTGCTGCCTTAAGGACCAGTTATTCTTCATCAAAATGAGCAGTGGTTATGGACTTTCGACCATTTAGCAAAAGGGCAATCTACCTTACGATTGGCATATTCCTTGCCAGGAGGAACCAATGGATTCGAATCGGAAACATCAACAATCAGAAACCTTCGCGCGCATCAAAGTGATCGGCGTGGGCGGCGCCGGCCAGAACGCCGTCAATCGCATGATGGAGGAGGGCATCCAGGGCGTGGAGTTCATCGCCGCCAATACCGACGCACAGGCGCTGACGATGTCGCGTGCACCCATGCGCGTGCGTCTGGGCGATAAATTAACGCGCGGCCTCGGGGCGGGCGGGGACCCGGAGGTGGGCCGCAAAGCGGCCGAGGAATCGGCGGACGAGTTGTACGGCGCGTTGAAAGGGTCCGACATGGTGTTTGTCACGGCCGGGATGGGCGGTGGAACGGGTACCGGCGCAGCTCCCGTCGTGGCGCAAGTGGCCAAGGAATGCGGCGCGCTGACGATCGGTGTGGTGACGCGGCCTTTCACATTCGAAGGTGGAAAGCGTTCCCAATCCGCAGATGCGGGCGTGGGCAAGATGAAGGAACATGCTCACACACTGATCTCGATCCCCAACGATCGCCTGCTCCAGCTTTCCGACAAGAGATCCTCCCTGCAGGATGCCTTTCGCATGGCGGACGAGGTCCTGCACCAGGGCATTCAGGGCATTTCCGAGTTGATCACAATCCCTGGCTTGATCAACCTGGATTTCGCCGATGTGCGCACGATCATGTCCGAAGGCGGGGCGGCTTTGATGGCGGTGGGGCGGGGGTCCGGCGAGGACCGCGCCAAGATGGCGGCCGAAACGGCCATCTCGAGTCAGCTGCTCGATATCACCATCGATGGAGCGCGCGGCGTGCTCTTCAATGTGACCGGGGGGCCGAATTTAACCCTGTTCGAGGTCAATCAAGCGGCGGCCATCATCCGCGAGACTGCGCATCCGGATGTCAACCTGATCTTCGGCGCGGTAATCGACCCGGAGATGGGAGACGAAATTCGCGTGACGGTGATCGCCACCGGCTTCGAGCGCAGCGGTGTCCCGCGGCGAGCGCTGGAAAGGTTGCCGCGCCTCGATCGGACAGCTTCCACTTCCGCCTCGATATCGCGTCCTATGGAATCGGTCAGCGTGGGCGCGGAATCCAAGCCCGCAATTGATTCACGAACATTGCCCCAACAAGGCTCCTTCGCCGGCGACGACCTGGACGTCCCGACCTTTTTGAGAAATCGACGATAGTGGGG
>VGNF01000208.1 GCA_016866195.1 Chloroflexota bacterium
AGAGAATCGATGAGAACGATCATTCCGCGCTTTTCGACGCGGCGCATGCTGAAGGACTACGTGGGGCAGTTCTATGCCCCGGCGCTGAAGGGAAACAACCATGATTCCTGAAATCACGGTCAACGAGCTGGCCGAGAAACTTCAGTCGGACGAGAAGTTCATCCTGTTGGATGTGCGCGAGCCTTCGGAGTTGAACCAGGCCCGCATCGCGGATCGCCGGCTCGAGGTCCTGCCGCTGAGCCGACTGGCGAATGAGGGGATCAACTCGCTTTCGGAGGCTGCCTCCTCCCAGGCCATCCCGGTCTACGTCATCTGCCATCATGGAAACCGCAGCATGCAGGTAACTGCCTGGCTGCAACAGCAGGGATATAGCCGGGTGGTCAATGTGCGCGGCGGTATTGACGAATATGCGCGCAGGGTGGATCGATCGGTGGGGATGTATTAAGCAACACAGGCCGCACAATGCCAGGGGGTTGATACGGCCTGCAGACCCTTCTTTTTTGCTAGAACTTGTTGGCTTCAATTATTTTCCGAATACGAACTCCCCATTCTTATAGAAAAGTTCCCCGTCCACCAGGATCTCCGACTCGGTGCGCATGTCGCAGATCATGTCCCAATGGATGGCGCTCTTGTTCTTGGAGCCGGTCTCAGGATAGCCCGCCCCGAGCGCCATGTGGAAGGATCCGCCGATCTTTTCGTCGAACAAAATCTGGCCGGTGAACTTGTCGATGTCGAAGTTCGTGCCGATGGCGAATTCTCCCAGGAATCGGGCACCTGCGTCCGACTCGAGCATCTTGATCAGGTAATCCTGGTTCTTATCCGCCTTGACCTGTTCGGCGCGGCCCTTGTTGAAGGTCAATTCCGCGCCTTCCACCGCCACGCTGCCATAGATGGCCGGATAGGTGAATTTCACCCAGCCATTTACCGAATCTTCCACGGGACCGGTGTAGATCTCGCCGTCGGGCATGTTGTAGGTGCCGAAGGAATTCATAAAGGTTCGTCCCTTGACCGAGAGGGTCAGGTCGACCCCCGGCCCCCGCAGCACCACCTGGTTCCTGTCCTTCATGTAATCCACGGCGCTTTGCTGATCCTTCTGCACCTTCTTCCAGAACTCGGTGGGATTCTCCTCGTGCGCATGCACCGAGTGGAAAACGAATTCCTCGTACTGGTGCAGGCTCATACCGGCATCCTGCGCGTAGGCCTCGGTTGGGTAAAGGGTGGTGACCCATTTAAAAATCCCCTGTGCGCCGCGGCGCATCTGAGTCTCCGTGATGATGCTCGTCCCGCGGCTGCGGCGCTGTGTGCGGGTTGAGTCCATCATGGTTTGGGAGCGGGTGTTGGAGGTGGAGTGAATGCGAACCCGGGATTCGAATTGCTCGTAGGCCAGTTTCTGGAACGGTGGGACAAAATCCAGCTGGGCATCCTTGCCGTGCATGATCAGCAGGTTCTCATGCATGGGGAAGAACATATCCGGCAATTGAAGCAGAGGAACGGGATGA
Organism: Chloroflexota bacterium; assembly: GCA_016866195.1. Classification (GTDB taxonomy): domain Bacteria; phylum Chloroflexota; class Anaerolineae; order Anaerolineales; family Villigracilaceae; genus VGNF01. Next base: position 1,500 of record VGNF01000208.1, read on the forward strand.
CCGCCTTTCTCCAGGATTTGCAGGTAGAGCTCGCGCACCAGAGGCTCGGCCAGCGTGGTAGCCTCGATCAGAACGCGGTCGCCCGGAACGACGCGTGCGGAATGTTCCACTAGGACCTGGGCAAATTTTTGTACGCGGATATCGGTCATGTCGCTCTCCCTGGGGTGAAGTGGGAGGATTATATCACTGGCTGGTGGAGGATCAGTTCCGTTAAATTTGTAACTTTTGTTACTATGCATTTCCCTGAATTTGGGTATGATTCATATAAATTGACCTCCTCTTATTGGAATAGTTGGCAAGGAGCACCATGGCTGTATTATCTACAAAATCCACCACCGCCTGGGCGGAAGTGGACGAACACGGACGGCTGGTCCTTCCCCCGCAGGTGACCCACCAGTATGGATTGCAACCCGGCTCCAAGGTCCGCCTTGATGAAGGCCATAACTTCGTACGCATGCATCGTCCGGTGACACATCTTACAAAGGTGTATATCGAACCCACCGTCGCCTGCAACCTGGACTGCATCACTTGTTTTCGCAACGCCTGGGAACAACCGGTCGGGCGTATGACCGAAAAGACCTTTGCGAGTATCCTCAAAGGCTTGACGATGCTCGATCCAATTCCAAGCGTGTATTTCGGGGGAATTGGCGAGCCGCTTTTTCACCCCAAAACCATCGACTGGATTGCCGAGACCAAGGCGTTGGGTGTCAAGGTTGAGCTGATTACAAATGGCACCATTCTGACTGAGAAAAAATCGCGCGAGCTGATCGATACCGGCCTGGACACGCTATGGGTCTCGCTGGACGGCGCGACCCCCGAAACCTATGCTGATGTACGCCTGGGCGCGGAACTCCCAAACATCCTCGATAATCTCAAGCGTTTCGCGAAAATGCGCCCCGCCAGCCATTATCCCAAACCCGAAATCGGAATTGCCTTCGTAGCCTTGAAGCGGAATATCACGGATCTGCCCAAGGTCATTCAATTGGGAAAGCTGGTGAAGGCGAAGTATTATTCCGTCAGCAACGTCCAGCCGGCCACGCAAGATATGCAGGATGACCGCTTGTACATGCAAACCATACACAATATTGCCTACCTGCAGGCGCCTCACCTGCCACGCCTGAGTCTGCCGAAAATGGATTTTGATGGAACCACGATCGGCGCCCTCTTTGAAACCTTCAACAGCCAGCTGAGCATCAATTTTGCGGGCAATCATTGGGCCGGTGCGAGCGACACCTGCAACTTCGTCGAAGCCGGGACAATGTCGATTGCCTGGAATGGGGATGTGAGTCCTTGCTGGCCGTTGATGCATACCCATACCAGCTATCTGCATGGCAAGCCTCGCCTTTCGAAGAAACATGTGATCGGCAATGTGTCCGAGCGCTCGCTTACGGACTTGTGGCTGGATCCGGAATATATCGCTTACCGCGAACGCCTGCACAATTTTGTTTTCGCGCCCTGCTCCTTCTGTGGCGGTTGCGACCTGTCAGAAACGAATGAGGAGGATTGCATCGGGAACACGACATTTCCCGTCTGCGGCGGTTGCCTTTGGGCGCAAGGTATCATTCAGTGCCCATAGAATGGTTCGGAAATGATTCCAATTTGGTATACTCCCGATCCTGGAGCCGAATGAACGAAGAAGGCACGATCATGAAAGTTAATTTCTACGCCACTTTGCGGGCTATTGTCGGGAATAAGACGATTGAACTTCGTTTGGCGCCAAATACAACCGCTCGTCAACTTGTGGAGATGGTGGTGACGGATTTTCCACCGCTGCGTCGCGAGTTGTTGGACGAGACCGGTCAATTTCACAGCCATATGAAGTTCTTCATCAACGGTCGCGATGCGGTGTATTTGGAGAACAAGATGAATACGATCATCCAGTCCGATGACAAGGTGGATATTTTTCCGCCGGTGGGCGGCGGATAGGGTGCAGACGCTTATTCGTGAAATACGAGGGATTCCCTTCTTCTTGTTGAGGGAATATCTCCAGGAGATGGGAGGCTGGCCGGAGGGGGAGGACCAGGTCCGGGGTCCGGGGTGGAACGCCTTGCTCGTTCGGATGGAGCCGTTCCGGCTGGGGTCTCTAGAGGTTGGGCAGACGCGGTTGGAAATCCAGATCGAGGACAACCTGGTGAAAGATTTCCTGGAAAGGTTTTCAAGGAAAACCCTGCGCGCTGGGGCTTAAAAAAGCAAGGCAGGGCGGTGTCTTCCCGCCCTGCCTCTTATGTGGTTGTGCTAGATGATCCCCAATTCCTTCAGCTTTGATTCAGGTACAACGCCATCCTTCCAGCCGCGCTTCTCGTAGTATTCAGCCAGCATCTTATCCAATTCACATACGTGCCCTTTGGAACCGGCCTGGTCTGATGGTTCCTCGAGGAAGCGTTTTGGCAGGTTGTCACTGCCTTCTCGGAAGCCATTCAGGTTGTTGTAATGGCGTTCCAGGTTGTAGATGCGTTCACCGGTCTTGAGCACATCATCCGCCGTGAAGGGCACGCCCACCATGGCGGAGTATTGGGAGGCATATTCCTCGGCCCCTTCGGCAAAGGCGCTGAACTTGCAAATGTCCATGCTGTCAGAAAAGGCGTGAACGTTCTGGAAGATCATGACCAGTTCACCCTTGCCTTTCCACTCGAGTGGATCCACCTTGAGGGAATTGAATGGCATCACACCCAGTTCGGCAGCCGGTGTGTAGGCTCGCAGGTGGCAGGCGCCGCGGTTGGATGTGGCGTAGCCGATACCCATGCCCTTCAGGCCACGCGGATCGTACGCCGGGATGGCCTGGCCTTTAACAGTCATGGCCAACTCAGGGTGACCAAAATGCTTGGCAATAGCGTCAGCGCCCTCGGCCAATACGTCACCCAGCCCTTCACGCATGCCGATCATGCGGACGGCATCGGTCATGCCCTTTGGGTCACCCCACGCCAGTTTGCCTCCACCATTGGTGTAGCCTTTCTCGCTGGCTTCCATCCAGACAGAGATGGGATGGCCGACTTCGATGGCATCCACACCGTAATCGTTGGCCAGGTCGATCATCTTTGCCACGGTGCGCGCATCCGGGTTGCCGCAGTTTGCGCCAACCGACCAGGCGGGTTCGTATTCTACCGACTCCATCCGCAATCCCTTCCATGGGCCGTCCTTGATCTCCACTTCCTTCTTGCAGGCCACTGGACAGGCATGGCAGGTTGGGTCGTCTACCAGGATGTTCTGCTTGACCCACTCGCCGCTCAGCGTTTCAGCGTTTTCACCATAGGCTGTATACATGCTGTTCTTGGTCGGGTAAGCCCCGATTCCGTTCGTGATGTTGGTCAGCACATTTGTGCCATACACGGAGAGGCCGCCCTTGCGCGGGCTGGTTATGTTTTCCTCGGCCATGATCGTCTTCAAAGCACGGTCATGAGCTGCCTTCCACTTGTCACGATCCGCCGCTTTGACGATCTTCTTTTCCGCCTTGATGACGATCGCCTTGAGATTCTTGGAACCGCCAACGCAACCTGTGCCGCCGCGTCCGCTCGCCCGGTCGTTCTCGTTGATCCAGCAGGCAAACTTGACCAGCTTTTCGCCTGCCGGTCCGATCGCGATCACGGTCAGGTCTTTTTCCCCATATTTTTCCTTGAAAAACTTAACGGTGTCGTGGACGCCCTTGCCCCATACACCCGAGGCATCCAGCAGTTCAAGCTTGCCATCGGTAATGTAGGCATAGGTGGGTTTGGCGGCCTTCCCTTTAAAGACCAGGCCATCGAAACCGGCCCAGCGCAGGCGGGCGGCGGACCAGCCACCGTGATGGGAATCGGTCACCGTTCCCGTAAGCGGCGACTTGGTGACAACAGCCATGCGCCCGCTCATGTTGGCTTCCGAACCGGTCAGCGGTCCGTTCATGAAGCACAGGATGTTATCCGGTGAGAGAGCCTCCACCTTCGGGCCGTTGTCGAAAACAAGCTTCACGCCCAGGCCGCGCCCGCCAATGTACTTGAGCGCTAGGTCCTCCGGGACGGGCTTGTATTCAACCTTTCCAGAGTTTAAGTCGATCCAAGCGATGTTATTTGCATATCCACCAAGTGCCATAGTTGCGCTGCTCCTCTCTGTTTATTGTTCATTGATGACAAAATAAGCCATATCGAATGAAGAATGGCTAAAAATAGAATAGCATTAGAGGGTAACCGAGTCAATAATTAAATATTTCCTTAATCGTAAGACAGGATGAATGTAACCCCACCCAATCCGGGCGTACTTTGAATTCGAGTATACTGTTCGGCGATATAGACATCCATGAAGCAACTCCTGCAAAGCATGAGAAGCGGCGAGACGTTCGTCGAAGAAGTCCCTATACCGGAACCTCGCCCCGGAACGGCAGTTGTGCGGGTTGCCGCCTCGCTGGTCTCCGCTGGGACCGAGCGCATGGTGGTCGAATTCGCGGAAAAAAGCCTGGTGGGGAAGGCGCGCTCAAGGCCGGACCTCGTCAAACAGGTCCTGGAAAAGGCGCGCCGGGAGGGAGTCTTTGCGACACTGGAAACCGCCTTCAACCGCCTCGATCAACCGATGGCGCTTGGCTATTCCTCGGCCGGCACCATCGTTGCGTTGGGGAAGGGAATGCAGGGTTTCAAGACCAGCCAGCGCGTAGCCTGCGCGGGCGGTGGGTATGCCGTACACGCCGAGTACAATCTCGTGCCCCGTAACCTGCTCACCCCTTTGCCCAGGAATGTCAGTTTCGAATCCGGAGCTTTTGCCACGCTTGGCGCGATCGCACTCCACGGCCTGCGGCTGGCCGAGCCTCAGATCGGCGAGAGCATCGCCGTCATCGGCCTTGGCTTGTTGGGGTTACTGACCGCCCAACTTGCCTCGGCTTCGGGTTGTAACGTGCTTGGCATGGACCTCGACCCGCAGCGGATCCGACTCGCTTCGTCTCTTGGAATCCAGGCTGCCGCGCGCGAGAACGCCGAGTCCCTTGCCCTGGCATTCACCTCCCAGCGCGGTGTCGATGCAGTGATCATCTGCGCCGATCAA
>VGNF01000209.1 GCA_016866195.1 Chloroflexota bacterium
CCCAACGATGCGCTGTATCACGAACTTAAACCCGCGCTCGCAGAAGGCAAACTCAAATCGTTGCGAATCATTGGCGACGCCGAAGCGCCGAATATCATTGCGCAGGCAGTGTTCAGCGGTCACCTTGCCGCGCGCGAATTCGATGAGATTATTAATCCCGATGAAACGCCGTTCAAAGTCGAGCGGATAAAAATAGGATAAAAAAATCACTCAAGATCAGATAAGGAGAATGTTATGAGCACAGACAAGAAAACCCTGCTAAACGAACTGCAACAGGCAGTGATCGAAGGGGATGGGGAGCGGGCGAAAGTTGCAACGCAAAAATGCCTGGACGCAGGAATCGCGCCGTTGGAAGCCGTGGAGTTTGGACTGCGGGACGGGTTGAAGATAGTCGGCGACCGCTTCGAAAAACTGGAATTATTCCTGCCCGATCTCATGCTGGCTGCTGAAGCGGGCAACCAGGTGATGAGCGTGCTGGAACCCATTATCACGGCTGGCGGCGGCGAATCGAAATCGGCTGGCACGGTGGTGATTGGCACCGCGAAAGGCGATATTCACACCATCGGCAAGAACATCCTTGCCATGCTGCTCAAATTGTCGGGCTTTCAAGTGTATGACTTGGGCGCGGACGTTCCTGCTACCACTTTCCTTGAAGAAGCGCGCAAGCATAAGGCGGACGTGATCGCCATTTCCGCGTTGATGACTTCCACCATGCCTGGTCAGCGCGAGGTGGTCAGACTGTTGAACGATGTGCATGAGCGTGAAAGTTACGAAGTGCTGGTCGGCGGCGCTCCCGTGACTCAAAACTGGGCAACGGAAATCGGCGCGGATGGATATTCTGAAACGGCGTCGGGCGGTGTGGCATTGGCGCTGAAACTGGTCGCCAAGAAGTAGGTCAATATGATTGACTTCTTTGAGATTACCAAACGGGCTTTGAACGGTCCATATAGCGCGGAGCAGGACTTCGCAATGAAAATCCTGGTGCCAAAACTCAAAGCGGTGGTGAAGAAATACGGCATCAAATACGATCCCAACAATCCCGTGCCATCGGATGACAAACTTGCCGATGATATCTTTCAGGCTGGGTTGGAGTTGTGCGCTGAAGTCGGATGCTATTGCAAAGATACCAGCCGTATTATCAAGTTCACACCAGAAGAGATTGCAGAGGCCCTGCGCGACGCGCCTTTCGCTCCTGTGTATGGCGAAGGCGCAGACGAAAAGGCAATGTCGGTCCGCCGACCTGAAAGCTCTGAAAAGCCTTATTGCTTTTTAGGCGCGGGCGGCGGCATTTCGACCAACGAAGATGTTTACGTGCGCATGGTCGAAGGCTATGGACGCATTCCGAAAATCAATTCGGTAACATGCCCAACGATTACAAAGATCAACGGCATGGATGTGGTTGCTGGTTCGCCGCTGGAACTGCTGGCTTGCATCCGCTCGGTGGAATTGGGACGCGCCGCGCTTCGCCGCGCGCAGCGACCCGGACTGCCGATCATGAACGCGATTGCGACGGCTGTCACCGCGGCTGGAAAGATCACGGGCAGTTCTTTCGGCTTGCGGAACACCGACGCGTGGATTTGCGGATTCACGTCACCCATGCAGGTGCAATTCGAGCGTTTGAATGAAGTCGCCTATATCCTAGCTCGAGGCGGGAAAATCGTCGGCGAGTCAGGGGAAATTATGGGCGGCTATTGCGGAGGTCCAGAAGGAACCGCAGTGATCAATGTCGCGTATCACGTCCTGTCCATCCTTGTCCTGCGCGCATCATCTCATCTCACCTTCCCAATTGATTTTCGCTATGCCAGCAACACGAGCCAGGAAGTGATGTGGGCAGTCAGTACCAGCACGCAAGCCATCACGCGTAACAGTCATCACCCGATACTAAATCTGACTTATGTCGGCGCGGGTCCTATGACGGAGATGTGTTTGTATGAAATCGCGGCGGCGCACATCGGGCGCGTGGCTTCGGGCGGGAACATCGAATTCGGCGGCGTGGCAAAAGCCATCACGCTTGATCACTTCACGCCGTTGGAGCCGCGCTTCGCGTCGGAAGTTTCGCACGCGGCGGCGGGCATGACACGCGCGCAAGCCAACGAGATGTTCAAACTGCTCAACGCGAAATACAAGGATCAGTTGCCCAACCCGCCGAAGGGCAAAAAATTCCAGGAAGCCTTCGATTGGGATTCCATTGTCCCGTGCCAGGAATACGTTGACCTGTACGGGCGCATCAAAAACGAACTGACCAGTTATGGTCTGAAGTTCGAGTAGCGGAGGGTAACATGTTGGATTTCTTCGAGATCATCCGTAGGGCGATGAACGGTCCCTACTATCCAGAAAAAGATTACGACTTGAAAGTGGTCGTTCCCAAGTTGCGGCAGATCGTCAAGAAGTACGACATCCGCTTCGACTCGAAAGAGCCTGTCAACTTGAGCGACAAACTCGCGGACGATGTTTTCGCCGCCGCGCTCGAACTGTGCGAAGAGGTTGGCTGTTATTGCAGCGACACCAGCCGCGTGATCAAGTTCACGCGCGAAGAATTGTTGGAAGCGCTGCGCGACGCGCCGTCTGCGCCAGTCTTCGGCGAAGGCGCGGATCGCCGCGCGATGGTGGGACGCAAACCCGATAGCGACATCAAACCGTGGTGTTTTGTTGGTGCGGGCGGAGCGACATGCTCCAACACCGATGTCTATGTCCGCTTGGTGGAAGGCTACGGACGGATTCCACTGGCGAATTCTGTGACTTGCCCCAACTTGAAAACAATCAACGGCATGGAAACGGTCGCTGGCTCGCCGCTGGAAATTCTGGCGTGTATCCGCGCTATCGAACTTGGACGCGCTGCCTTGCGCCGCGCCCAGAGACCTGGCTTGCCGATCATGAATTCAATTTCAACGGCAGTCACCGACGCGGCAAAGATCGCAGGCAGTGAATTCGGTTTGCGCGATTCCGATTGTTGGCTGGTGGGATTCGCGGCGGAGTTCAAAGTCTCGTTCCAGCGATTGAACGAAGTCGCGTACATTCTCGCGCGCGGCGGACAACTCATCGGCGAGAGCGGACCCATCCTGGGCGGTTACGCTGGCGGACCTGAGAGCATGGCGGTCGTCACCACCGCCTATCACATGTTCTCGATTTTGGTTTTGCGCGCTTCGGTGCATCTCACCTTCCCACTTGGTATGCGCGGCTGGAACACCAACCAGCAACTAATGTGGAGTCAGAGTCTCTCGACGCAAGCCATTAATCGCAACAGTCACATGCCGCATATGTGGTACACCTACTGCGCGGCGGGACCGATGACCGAGATGAATTTGCAGGAGATTGCATCGGGTATGATCGTTGGCGTCGCTTCAGGCGGCAACATCGAGTTCGGCGGAGTCGGCGCGGCGCGCAATGTGGATCATCTCAGCCCTGTCGAGCCGCGCTTCGCCACCGAAGTGGCAAACGCCGCGGCTGGCGTCACTCGCGCGGAAGCCAACGATATGGCAAAGAGACTGCTGGCGAAATACGAATCTCAATTGCTCGATCCGCCCAAGGGCACGCCCTTCCAGGAAAGCCATGATTGGGGTTCGATCACGCCCTGCCAGCAATACGTGGATTTGGTCGGCAAGGTGAAAGACGAACTGCGCGGCTACGGATTGAAACTCCCGTAATTTAAAACTTTAGGGTTTATGCAAATTCAAAGTTGTGGTCTTGATATGGTGGCGGTGGTCGAGTAGCCTGTAGGGCGTATCGAGACCCGCCGCCTACTCGACCACCTGTTAATTATTTTGCACACAGACCCTAATGGTTTGTCGAAATTATTTGGAGATTTATGGAAACCATTCTTTCTTCTAAGACAAAGACAGTGGTCATCAGCGCGGATAAACCTTTTGTGATTATTGGCGAGCGCATCAACCCAACGGGACGTAAAAAACTTGCGGCGGAACTAGCAGCTGGCGACTTCTCGCGCGTGGAAGAACGATTCGATTACGTCACGTTTTGGAAAAGAAGGTCATCAGGAAAAATATATTTCCTTTGTAAAGAAGTTAACGACAAAGCCGGTTGTCGGTGTGGGACGTTACACCTCGCCTGATTCGATGGTCTCTGCCATCGAGCGCGGCATTATGGATTTTATCGGCGCGGCGCGTCCTTCGATTGCCGACCCGTTTTTGCCAAATAAGATCAAGGAAGGCAGGCACGAAGACATCCGTGAATGTATCGGATGTAATATCTGCGTCGTCGGCGATACGCGCTTTGTTCCGATCCGCTGTACGCAGAACCCGACCATGGGAGAAGAATGGCGGCGCGGCTGGCATCCTGAGATCATTGCGCCAAAAAAATCTGACGATAAGATTCTCATCGTTGGCGCGGGCCCTGCCGGACTTGAGGCTGCGCGCGCGTTAGGTCAGCGCGGATACCATGTCACTCTCACCGATGCAAGGCGTGAGGCAGGCGGACGTGTCATCCTGGAAGCCGCGCTGCCCAACTTGATCGAATGGCGGCGCGTGGCGGATTGGCGTTTGACGCAGATCAAAAAAATTGAGAATGTTTCTTTTTATCCGTCCAGCCCAATGACTGCCAGGGATGTTCTCGAAGCGGACGCGCCGCATGTGATCATCGCGACGGGAGCGACATGGCGGCGCGACGGCGTGGGCCGTGGAAATGCGCGCCCGCTTCCGCTCGATAGAAATATTTTCACACCCGATGATCTGATGGGTAACAAATTACCTTCGGGTAAAGTTTTGATCTACGATGACGATCATTACTATATGGGCAGCGTTCTCGCAGAACTACTTGCCACAAATGGATGTGAAGTCATGCTGGTCACTCCCAGGCCGACAATCTCTGCATGGACGGAATACACGCTGGAACAAGGTCATATTTACAAGCGCTTGCATTCCCTCAATGTGACTATGCTTCCGTATCATGCGCTTTTATCCTTTGCTAAAAAATCTGCTGAGGTGAGTCATGTTCTCACCTCCACTGAATCAACTTTGCCCTGTGACGCAGTTGTTCTTGTCACAGATCGAATCCCCAACGATGCGCTGTATCACGAACTTAAACCCGCGCTCGCAGAAGGCAAACTCAAATCGTTGCGAATCATTGGCGACGCCGAAGCGCCGAATATCATTGCGCAGGCAGTGTTCAGCGGTCACCTTGCCGCGCGCGAATTCGATGAGATTATTAATCCCGATGAAACGCCGTTCAAAGTCGAGCGGGTAAAAATAGGATAAAAAAATCACTCAAGATCAGATAAGGAGAATGTCATGAAATCACAAGCGCGCGTGGTTATCGTTGGCGGCGGAATGATGGGGGTCGGGTTGCTTTATCATCTAGCCCTGGAAGGCTGGACTGATTGTATTCTGGTTGAAAAAGGAGAGCTCACCTCTGGCTCCACCTGGCATGCGGCTGGTCAATGCCCCAGTTTTATCTCCAGCTACACCATGGCGCAGATTCATCATTACAGCAACACGCTGTACCCCCGGCTGGAGGCCATGACCGGTCAGGCCACCGGCTGGCATGGCACGGGCGGCATCCGCTTTGCCACCAACCAGATCGAGCTCGACTATTTTCAGCGGGTGATGGGCATTGCCGCTAATGTTGGCTTTCGGGTGCAAATCATCAGCCCGGAGGAGATTCGCCGCATTAATCCCTTTGTCACCACCAACGGAGTTTTAGCGGGAGCCTGGACATTGGATGACGGCTATGTGGACCCGGCCAGTTGTTGCAATGCCATGGCCAGCGCCGCGAAAAATCTGGGCGCTACCATCATCAAGTACAACCGGGTTACTGGCGTCACCCAGTTGCCCAGCGGCGAGTTTGAAGCGGTGACCGAGCAGGGCAACATCCGATGTGAGCATGTGGTCAATGCCGCCGGGTGTTACGCCGACCGGGTGAGCGCCTGGTTGGGCGTGCAAACCACACTGGCCAACATGAAGCATCAATATGTGGTCACCGCGCCGGTCAAGGAATTCATGGAGCGCACAGAGGAAATTCCAGTCATGCGCGACCCCTATGCCTCATCCTATTATCGGCAGGAGATGAAATCCGGCCTGATTGGGATTTATGAGGGGCGCGACACCCGCGAGGCCTGGGTGGATATTGGCGGGCCAAAGTGGGACTCGTCGAATGAACTGTTCGAGGCCGAACTGGAGCCAATCATGCCGTGGTTGGAACGGGTGATGGAGCGCATGCCCATCCTGGCCAATGTTGGCATCAAGCGCGTGGTAAACGGCGCCATCTCGCACACCTCCGACGGCAATCCGCTGGTGGGACCTGCTGCGGATGTCCGCAACTTCTGGTTATGCACCGGCTCGAGCATTGGCATTGCGCAGGGGGCCGGGTGCGGCAAATATCTGGCGCAGTGGATGGTGCATGGCGCGGCTGACGTCAATATGCTGAGCGTGGATCCCCGGCGTTTTGGAGCTTTTGCCGATCAGGCTTATACTGCCGCCAAGGCTCATCGCGAATATTGGGATATGTATCGCCTGCCT
>VGNF01000210.1 GCA_016866195.1 Chloroflexota bacterium
TAACGGCTGGCCCTCCGCCTGGGCAAGATACTGCTGGTGATCGAGGGTCCATAAATACAAGTCTCCTTCGGTGCGGCCCGGGAAATCCCCGAGGATGCCGCTTTGTCGGATGACCTGCACAATGGGGGAATATACAGTATCGAACCAGTGTGCCACCGCTTCCCCCTCGCTGATATCGCGTTTCAGGTCGAGACCCATGAAGTAGCGATGAACGGCAATGTGGATCAACATGCGGTCGAATCCATCCGGGATGGTGGTTTCGATGCTTGCCCCCGGCCGGAGCTCATCCAAACGCGTGCGTTCCAGAAATTGAACCTTGTTCTCAAGGATCTCCAGATCCTCCGGCTGGATATCGGCCGTGAGGTTGACGCGTGTGGAACATTCACGCACCTCGGCTTCGATGAATTCCTGGCCCTGTTCCCGCGCCACAGACACCCGGTGGTGACCGTCCACAACGAAGTATACATCGCCCACTTGATAGAGGACCACAGGCGGGAGGTTGATCCTTCGGTAGAAGGCGCGATCGACGCTTAGCCAGCGGCTGGCGAGCTGAGCCTCCCGCGGCAGGAAGGCCCGGTCAAATTCATGGTAGCGGTTCAAACTGCCGGCGATCTGATTCACCCGGATGGTTTTGATGCCGCGATACACCGGGCCGCCGATGCGCAGTTTCTCCTTGACCTCATCATAAGATAACAGGGTGTTGGCATGTCCGCCGGAAAGGATGGACAGGATCTGCCTGAAAAAGGCCTTGCGGCGTGCCCGGCCAAAATCGGCCTGGGTTAAGGAGGATAATTCGTCAGTCATCTTAGTCCGATCAAGTACGTGAAACTCCGTGTGATCCGGTACTCCTGTTATGCGATCAGTGACTTGCTTCAATAATTCGATACGGATAGATGTTGATCACCCGCGTCAATCCCATGGTGGTTTCCGGGTTTTCCAGGTTTCTTCGGTAGAAATGAGTATGACCATGAAGGAGATAACGCGGCTGCGCGAGGCAGATCAGGAAATTTACTGCCTTCAGGCCGTGATGAGCCGGGTCCTCGGCGTCGTGAATTCCATGAGGCGGGGAGTGGCTGATCAGGATATCCAGTGCCCGACCATATTGCAGGCGATTCATGATCAAGCGAGGGATCATGCGGGAAATCCGCAGACAGGCTTCTGCCTGGGAATATTGGTTTGATCCTTCCGGTTTGTAGCGGATGGAGCCGCCCAGGCCGCCAATCAGGAATTTCTTATAACGCACCAGCCTCAAGTCCAGGTTGAATCCGCCTTCTGCATGCATGTGTTCCAGGTCAGGCAGCTCCTGTGGATCGTGATTACCGGGCACATAGAACAGCGGTACATTCAATACGGTGACCAGGAATTCAAGATACGTGTAAGGCAGGTCCCCACAACCAAGTATCAGCTCCACATCCTGAAACTGACCGCTGGATGCGAGGGTGTAAACCCGCTCCGGAGCTTGATCACTGACTGCCAATATTTTCACGACAGCCTGATTTTGCCGTAGAAAACGTTTCCCCGCAAGTTGGGAGCCAACAGAATTGCAACTAAAATGGATTTGCAAATCCCTTTGGGGCACACTATAATTCGGAGCACTTGCCTGTCGGCAAGCAGGAGCTTTTACTGGAAACCAGGAATATCGCCTCTCTCAGCGGGTCTGAATCTGGAAATGAACCATCGGGGCAGCAGCTTCAAGCCGGTTCCACACTGGTCAATCGCTATAGCATTCAGGATGTGATTGGAGTGGGCGGCATGGGATCGGTGTACCGCGCCCGCGACCTGCATTTCCCGAATGTTGTAAAACTGGTGGCGGTCAAGGAAATGATCAATATGGCGCCGGATCCCTTGGTGCGCCAGACGATCGTCCAGAATTTCGAGCGGGAGGCAAACCTGCTTGCCACGCTCAATCATCCCTCCATCCCGCGCATCTACGATTACCTGTCGCTCGAAAACCGATCGTATTTGATCCTCGAGTTCATCCACGGCAAGGATCTGGAGACGGTGATCCAGGATTCCAACGGCTTCATCCCCGAAGACCAGGTGATCAGTTGGGCCGTGCAGTTGTGCGATGTGCTGTCCTATTTGCACGGACACAAGCCGGACCCGATCATCTTTCGCGATATGAAACCCTCGAACGTGATGATCAACCACAACGGGGATGTGGTGCTGGTGGACTTCGGCATTGCCAAGGCGTTTCAAGTCGGTCAGAAGGGCACCATGATCGGAACCGAGGGATACTCCCCGCCGGAACAATACCGCGGCGAGGCCAACCAGTTTGCGGATATTTATTCCCTCGGAGCAACCCTGCATCATACGCTGACGCGTCGCGACCCGCGCATGGAGCCCCCGTTTTCCTTCGCCGAGCGCCCGATCCGCCGCATCAATTCGAATGTCTCCACGGAATTGGAGACCGTGATCAACACGGCATTGCAGTACAACCCCTCCGAGCGGTTCCCCAACATCACTGCCATGAAGGATGCCTTGATCGGCGTGGCGCGCAAGACCGGCATGCTTTCGAAGATCACCTCCGCCCTTCCCACCGGAGCCGGAAGCATAAAACCGTTGTGGTCTTTTAAATGTGAGGACGAAATCCGCAGTACCCCGATCCTGTATCAGGGCTCGTTGTTCATCGGATGTTATGACAACAACCTGTATTCGCTGAATGCTGCCGACGGGCAGTTTCAATGGAAATATGCCGCGGAGGGGGGAATTGTCACCCGGCCTGCCTTGTATGACAACAACATCTACTTCGGATCCGAGGATAAGCGCCTGCATGTCATCAGTGCCCGGACCGGCAAGGTGGTTTGGACGTATTACACGGAGGGCAAGGTGCGTTCCTCGCCGCGGGTTGCGGAGGGACACGTCTTCTTTGGCTCGGATGACAACGACCTGCACGCGGTGAATGTCAACTCCGGGCGGGCTGTCTGGAAATTCGCCACCGATGCCCCGGTGCACTCAACCCCCCTGGTCGTGAATGAACTGGTTTATGTGGGCAGCGAAAGCGGAGCGTTCTATGCCATCGATTTTCGCGGAACGCTGAAATGGCGGTTTATGGCCAAGCGGGCCATCACCTCCTCGCCGGCGCTCAAGGGCCAATCCATTTTCTTCGGGGCACTGGACAGCATGCTGTATTGTGTGGATATGAAGAACGGCTGGGCGATCTGGAAGTACCGCCTGGGGAAGGGCTCCGTTTCCTCGCCGGCGGTCTCGGATGATTATGTCTTCATCGGCGCGGCGGATGGATTCATCTATTGCGTGGATATCAACACTTCCAAGGAGATCTGGCGATTCAAGACCGATAACCAGGTGAGCAGTTCTCCCGCAATCTACAAGGATTCGCTCTATTGTGGTTCCGTGGATGGGTATCTGTATTGTCTGGAGTATCGAACCGGTCGTCTGCGCTGGAAATTCGAAAGCAAGGGCGCGATCACCGGCTCCCCGCTGGTGTTCGATGACATTGTCTACATAGGCTCGACAGATCATCATGTGTATGCTCTGTTCGCCTGAAGGAGATTAAGTGGCCGATTTTTTCCGCAAGTTATTCAAGAAAGAACAACCAGCACCATCCCAGCCCCCGTTTGTTGATTCGGTTACCACCCAGCCGCTCTCCGAACAGCAGATCAGCGCCATCATGTCCGGCTCGGTTCCGCGCTATGAAATGAAGCAGCTGATCGCCAGCGCCGGCCAATCCGTGGGAAAGCAACGCGATCACAATGAGGACAGCCTGCTGGCCATCACCTCCACCATCTCGGGCAGTGGGGAAAGCATTCCCTTTGGTTTGTACATCGTGGCGGATGGAATGGGTGGCCACCAGTTTGGGGAGGTTGCCAGCAATGCCGCGGTGCGCATCATCGCCGGCCACATCCTGAAAAAGTTTCACTCCTTCCTGTACAATCTGCCGACCCAGATCCTGCAGGAACCGCTGCAAGAGGTGATGGAGGAATCGATCCGCGATGCCCATCGTTACGTTCAGCGGGAGGCGCCGGGCAGCGGAACTACGGTCACTGCAGCCCTGGTGCTCGGGCAGCAGGTTACCATCGCCCATGTGGGCGACAGCCGTGCGTATGCCCTTTATACGGACGGCCGGATCGACACCATCACGCGGGATCACTCTCTAGTAAAGAGGCTTGAGGAACTCGGCCACCTCAGCAAGGATGAAGCGGTGAATTTTCCACATCGAAATGTGCTCATTCGCGCCCTTGGACAGGGGGAATCTCTGGAGGCGGACATCTTTACGATTCCCTTCCCATCCCCGGGATACTTGTTAATTTGCAGTGATGGTTTGTGGGGGGTTGTCAACGATCAGGAGGTATATCGGGCGGTGAGTGAGGCGCCAAACCTGCCAGGCGCCTGCCAGACACTCATCGAAGCCGCGAATATAGCCGGAGGTCCAGATAACATTTCCGTCATCATCGCGCAAATGATCGGATAGGGATGCCTTCGAACAGACCGGATCACTATCGAATCCTGGGTGTCCTCCGCGATGCCACGCAGGAGGAGATCAAACGGGCCTATTTGCAGGCCGCGCAGCGGTTGCATCCGGATAAGAATGTGGCACCGGGGGAAACCGAGATCTTTCTGGATATCCAACAAGCCTACGAAATCCTCTCCAATCCACGCCGCCGGGATTTGTACGATGCCACACTTCCGCCGGAAATCGAGTCGGATGGTTCGGTCAGGAGGGATTTCATCTTCAGCCGACCGCACTTGGTACGGTTGACAGAACCCCAAGTGCTGTACGGCCTGCTCGAAATCGGATCGCGCGAAGGTTCCGACAAGATCCCTGCGCCTCCGTTGAATGTGTGCCTGGTTTTGGATCGGTCTACTTCCATGGCAGGAAACAAGATCGACATGGTGAAGGCGGCTGCCATTCAGCTGCTGCGCAGTCTGCGGGCCCAGGATGTGTTCAGTGTGGTGGCATTCAGCGACCGGGCGGAGGTGATCATTCCCGCCGCCATCAATTGGGAAACCAAGAAACAGGAAGCGCAGATTCAATTCATGCAGACTTCCGGATCGACCGAGCTCTTCCAGGGCTTGGAAGCCGGATTAAAAGAAGTCAGGCGCACGCTGGATCCTTCGCGGGTCAACCATATCATTTTGTTGACGGATGGTCATACCTACGGGGATGAACAGGCATGCTTTCGCCTGGCCGAGGAAGCCGCGCAGGCAAATATCGGAATTACCGGCCTCGGCGTGGGCGCTGAGTGGAATGATATTTTTCTGGATGCCCTGGTCAGCCGTACGGGCAGCAATGCGACGTACATCTCCCAACCCAAGGATATTCAAACCATCCTGGTGCAAAAATTCGAGGCCCTGGCCAGCACGTTTGCCGACGATGTCCTGCTGGAGTATAAAGCCCAGGACCATATCCGGTTCAATTACGCTTTCCGTCTCCAGCCGGAGGGTGGCGGAATTACACTGGAATCCCCCATTCATCTGGGACCGATCACACGCGATACACCTCTGACTGTTCTGTTTGAGTTTGTCATTGGACCCGAAGCGCTGGAACAGGATGAAGTTGTTTTGGTGGATGGCGCGCTTAAGGTGTCGGTTACGGCTATGCCTGCACCGATGCCGCCCATGCGCGTGCGAATTACCCGGGCGGTCAGCGACACACCCTCCTCAGATGCCCCTCCACCGGCGATTTTGTCCGCCTTGTCAAAGCTGACCTTGTATCGCATGCAGGAGCGGGCGCGCATCGCCGCGGAAGGCGGGGAGTATTCCTCCGCCGCCCGGCACCTTCAGAAACTGGCAACACATTTACTTTCCCAGGGGGAAAGTTCGCTTGCAAAGACCGCGCTGATGGAGGCGGACCACCTGGAGCGGATGCATGCCTGGAGCGCAACAGGGAACAAGGAGATAAAATACAATACACGAGCGCTCCTGCTGGGTCCCCCGAAGGAGAAGGTGAAGGAATGATTAATTGTCCGAATTGCAAGCACAACAATATTGATGGATCCATGTTCTGCGCGGAATGCGGGGCGCAATTGATGGACAAGGATGGATTGACCACCCAGAACATATCCACGGATAAGTTTCACGCGGCTCTTTCCTCGGCGCCCAAGGAGGACGCGTACATGCCGTTTGACGGAACGGATGTCTGGGGCAGCATGCACCTGCTGGATACCGGGCAGGTCCTGCCGCTGTCCTCCCGCAACGAATTCACCCTCGGCCGGGTGAGCGAAGGCCAGCCGATCATGCCGGATATCGACCTGACACCCTATCAGGCGTACGCCGGAGGGGTTTCCCGATTGCATGCCATGATCAAACGGGACGGAGGTCGCATCGTCCTGATGGACCTGGGCTCGGCCAACGGGACGTATATCAACGGGAAACGGCTCGAGCCGCACATCGAGCACATCCTCAAGCACGGCGATATCGTCGCCCTTGGCAAGTTGAAGATCCAGTTTCTTTTTAAGAATCCCTAGGAAGAAAGCGAG
>VGNF01000211.1 GCA_016866195.1 Chloroflexota bacterium
CGCGCGATCCATTCGCGTGAGATCTCCTTGGGATCACGAGTGTAATACAGCGGAATGATCTCGTGCTCGAGGGTGCGATACAGGCTTTCGGCGTCCGCTGCATCCTGCCTCTCATGGGAATCAACTGCCATATCCTCACCGATCGCCCAGCCGTTACGGCCGTTGAAAGCCTCGCGCCACCAGCCATCCAGCACGGAGAAATTCAACACGCCGTTGAGCGCGGCTTTCATGCCGGAGGTGCCGCTGGCTTCCATCGGGCGGCGCGGCGTGTTCAACCACACATCCACCCCCTGTACCAGATAACGCGCCAGGTTCATGTCGTAATCCTCCAGGAAGACGATCCGACCACCGGTTTCCGCTCTTTTCACCGTACGGTATACCTGCTGAATCAATTGCTTGCCAGGGTCGTCTGCGGGGTGCGCCTTCCCGGCAAAGATGATCTGCACCGGCATGTTGGGCCGGTTGACCAGGTCGATCAGCCGCTCCACGTCCGAAAGGACCAGACTGGCGCGCTTGTAAGTGGCGAAGCGCCGCGCAAACCCAACTGTGAACGCGTACGGGTTGATCAACACCCCCGAAGACACCACCTGCACCGGGTGAAATCCACCGTGTGTCCAGCGATCGCGCACGCGCTCCTTCAGGTAGAAGGCAAGCTTGCGCTTCAAGTGCAGTCGCACGTCCCATAATTCAGAGTCGGGGATTTGATCCAGCTTCGACCAAAGTTCAGACTCATCGAGCCGGTCGTACCAGTCTTTTCCCAGGTACTTTTCCAACAAGGTCTTCAGCCGGCGAGCCATCCAGTTGGCGGTGTGTACACCGTTGGTGATATGCCGGATGGGCACCTCCGCCTGCGCGCGCTCCGGCCACAGGAACTGCCACATGCCGCGCGAAACCTCACCGTGCAATTCCGAGACCGCGTTGCTTGCGGTGGAGGATCTCAATGCCAGGACCGGCATGGAAAATACCTCTCCATGCGCTTGATGGTGCAGGGCCAGCTGTACGAATGCCTCCCGGGTCAGGTTCAACTCCGACCAATACCTGGCGAGATATTTGTCGATCAACCATAAGGGGAACTCATCATTGCCGGCCGGCACCGGCGTGTGTGTGGTGAACACATTCTGGCGGCGCACCTTCTGCATGGCATCGGTAAAGGAGAGACCGGAAGCCACGAACTCGCGCGCCCGCTCCAGGGTCAGGAAGGCGGCGTGGCCCTCATTCATGTGCCAGACCGCCGGGTTGTATCCCAGGCCCCTCAGCACACGGACTCCACCGATGCCCAACAGCGCCTCCTGCATGATGCGGCGGTCGAGGTCGGACCAGTACAGCCGCGCCGTCAGCATCCGATCTTCTTCGCTGTTCTGCTCAACATCCGAATCCAGCAAATACAACGGGACGCGCCCGACGCGCACCTCCCACGCCTGAAGGTAAACCGGGCGGTCCGGGAAATGAAAATCAACCAGAACCGGCTGGCCTTCGCGCATGACGCGGGTCACCGGAAGGTGATCGAACGTCAAGGGATTGTTTACCGCCTCCTGCCAGCCATCCTCACTGATACGCTGTGAAAAATATCCCTGCGCGTACATGAATCCGACACCGATCAGCGGCAGGCCCAGATCGGAAGCTTCTTTCAGATGATCGCCGGCCAGTACGCCCAGACCTCCCGAATAGATCGGCAGCGTTTCATGCAGGCCAAATTCCATGGAGAAATAAGCGACCGGTCGACCTTTGAATTCGGGGTGGGATTTTTGAGACCAGGTTTCCCCGGACATATAGCCATCATAGTGTTTGAACAGCGCGTCGTACAATGCCAGGTAGTCCTTGTTCCGTGCAGCCGCCCTCAGGCGGGCGCGACCCATCTCGGACAGCAGGCGGATCGGATTGTGCCCGAGCCGTTCCCACAGGTCGTAATCGAGCCGTCCAAACAGGCGCGCCGCCTCCGGCTGCCATGTCCACCACAGGTTGTATGCCAGTTCACCCAGCCGTGTAAGGCGTTTGGGCAGGTCAAACTTCAAATTAGGGTTGGTGAGAAAATCCATAGCGGGCGAATGATACCGTAAAAATGCGTTTCGTGGCCCGGAGATGTCGAATCGGATACAATCATATCGTGAACACTGTACAACTCTTCGTTACCTGCCTGACCGATTCGTTCTTCCCTCGCACCGGCGAAGCCGTGGTCAATATCCTTTACCGCCTCGGTCTGGCCGTGGAGTTCCCCCCCGCGCAAACCTGCTGCGGACAGCCGCAATTCAATGCCGGCTTGCGCAGGGAGGCGCGTGCCGTTGCGGAACATACGATCAAGGTGTTCGAAAACACCACGGGTGATATTGTCACCCCCTCTGGTTCCTGTGCGCATCATTTCAGGCATAACTACCTGGAATTGTTCGAAGGGGATTCATTCTGGTATCCGCGCGCCCAGTCGCTCGCCGGTCGGGTGTATGAACTCACTGAGTACCTTGTCGATAGACTAGGCGTGGAGGACCTCGGCGCACGCTGGGATGGTCTGCTCACCTATCATCCCTCCTGCCACACTTTGCGGGGTATCCACGTTGACCGCCAGCCAAGGACACTGCTGCGGAACGTGAGAGGCGCAACCCTGGTGGAACTCCCGCATGCCGAGGAGTGCTGCGGCTTTGGCGGGATCATGTCCGTGGAACATCCCGAACTCTCCTCGGAATGGTTGAAGAGAAAGATCTCCAATCTGGAGGCGACGGGCTCCCCCACACTGGTCGTTACGGACGCAGGCTGCCTGATGCACATCGCGGGAGGGTTGCATCGGCAGGGGAAGAAACAGAAAGTAGTTCATATCGCCGAAGTGCTGAATTCAAAATGATACCTTCGGTGTGAAAGGAACGTGAGTATATGAAACACTGGGCTTGCCTGACTTTTTTGTTGATTATTGCTACTGCTTCCTGTACGCCATCATCGGCCACATCATCACCAACCACGCCATCACCAGCAGTTTCCACCGAACCCGGCCTGGCAATTGAAACAATGCCTCTGCGACAATTGGCAGATAAGCAGGGCATTCTAATTGGCTCACAAGTTAATGTTGGTATCCTCCGTTACGATGACAAATACACCAAAACGGTGAAACAGGAGTTCAACGTACTTGTGCCGGAAGTTGAGATGAAATTTGCATTCCTTCATCAAGCAAAGGAGATGTATTATTTTAGAGACTCCGACTATCTGGTCGACTTTGCCCAGAAGGGTAATATGAAGGTGCGCGGTCACACTCTCCTGTGGCACCAGTTTGACCCCGAATGGATTCAGACTGGCAACTTTACCAAAGGTGAACTAATTGAAATCCTACGCGACCATATCAATGCCGTAGTCGGCCGCTACAAGGGGCGAATATTCGCATGGGATGTAGTCAACGAAGGAATTAATGACGATGGTACTTTACGGGACACTGTTTGGCTGCGCAGCATAGGTCCAGAATATATTGACCTTGCTTTTCAATTTGCACATAACGCGGACCCAGATGCCACGCTGTTCTACAATGATTATGAAGCGGAAGGCTTAGGCGCAAAGGCGGATGCTGTGTTTGCTTTGGTAAAAAGTCTGCGCGAACGAAATGTGCCAATCAATGGCGTAGGTTTGCAATTGCACGTCACGCTAAATGAGCATCCCTCAGCAGAGGAGTTGAGCGCCAATATCGAACGGCTTTCCAAACTGGGACTGATAGTTCATATTACCGAAATGGATGTGCGCCTGCATCAACCAGCTACTGCGGACGAGCTAGACGCGCAGGCTCAGATTTTCAAGGATGTTTTTGAGACTTGTCTTTCAGAGAAAGCCTGCCAAGCATTCATCATGTGGGGGTTCACGGATAAATATTCTTGGATAAAAGATGTGTATCCGGGTTTTGGAGATGCTCATATCCTCGACAACACATATAAACCCAAGCCTGCTTATTATGTTCTTAAAGAAGTTCTCTTGGGGAAGATTAGTAGCCCATGAATACAGTTTTTCGGCAACGCATCCTTGAATCCATCAACAACCCAACCCTCCAAGCCGCGCTGGACGCCAATACCGAGCGCCGTTTGAAAGGACGCGCCGCCGCATTCGAATCCATCCCCGATTGGCGCGAACGGCGGCAACGCGCGCATCGGATCCGCGGGCAGGTGATCGATCATCTCGACGAATACCTCGACCGCTTCATCGACAGGAACGAGGCAAATGGTGTGATCGTCCATCGAGCAGGGGATGCAGCCCAGGCTATCCAGATCATTCTTAACATTGCACGGCAGATATCGGCACGCCTATTCGCCAAATCCAAGAGCATGGTCTCGGAGGAAATCGGGCTCAATCACGCGCTTGAAATCGAGGGGTACAAAGTCGTTGAAACCGATCTGGGGGAATACATCGTGCAATTGCGGCATGAGCGGCCAAGTCACATCATCACCCCCGCGGCACATCTGCGTCGGGGACAGGTCGGGCAACTCTTCCATGAAGTGCTTGGCGTCCCCTATACCGAGGACATTCCAACCCTGACGGCCACGGCGCGCCGCGTGCTGCGAGAAGTGTTTCTCACCGCGGATGTTGGTTTGGGAGGAGTGAATTTCGGAGTGGCCGGAACCGGCGGCATCTGCGTCGTCTCGAATGAGGGGAATGCACGCATGGTGGCAACCCTGCCTCGCGTTCACATCGCGCTGATGGGCATGGAGCGTCTGGTTCCGGAGCTCGACGATCTTGCGCTCATGCTTTCGCTTCTGGCGCGCTCGGCTACCGGCCAGAAGATCAGCGTGTACACCCAGATCCTGCACAAGCCTCTCGCCGGCCAGACGCGCCACCTGATCGTGCTCGATAACAGCCGCTCGCGTGTGCGAAATTCCCCGCTCAGGGAATCCCTGTATTGCATCCGCTGCGGCGCGTGCCTGAACGCCTGCCCGGTATTTCGCGAACTCAGCGGGCATGCCTATATCGGGCGGGACGGTTCGATCGCTCCGTATCCCGGACCGATTGGCTCGGTCATTTCTCCCGGATTGCTGGGCGAGAATTACGTCCATCTCGCCCAAGCCTCCTCCCTGTGCGGCGCGTGCAGGGATGCCTGCCCGGTCGACATCGACCTGCCGAAGCTATTGACGCGTGTGAGAGCGGGCGAATCCCCCTCTCCCCGCCCCCTTCGGGGATGCTACGCGAGGAGAGGGGTACGGGGTGAGCGCGGCGCCGGACTCTCCCCATCAACGAAGCTGTTCCTGAAGATATTTACCCGTCTCGCCACTCACCCGCGCCTGTTCGCTGCTTCACAGAAATTCGCGGCGCTTGGGACGTCCCTGCTTGCCCCAGCCTCGGCATGGGTACGGCTGCCTGCGTTCACCGGCTGGGGGTACAGCAAGGACCTGCCGCGGTTCGCCGGTAAAACCTTCCGGGACAGGTGGCAGAAGGTCGAGGGGACCAGCGGCCCTTCGGCGCCTCGACCAGCGGTGCACCCTGACATGCAAACACCGGTTCAACAAGTTGAAATGAACGAAGTGGAACGATTCACAACCGAACTCACATCCCTGGGCGGCCACGTCATCGCAACCAGCGATCCGACGCAGGGAATCATCGATTTATTGAAAGCCCGCGGAATCGATAAAATCCATCTCGAACCGGACCTGTTGGACGAAGACCGCCTGCGCGATGCCGGGATCGAATTCACGCCTAACACCGATCCGGGGATACGCGCGGGCGTGACCAGAGCTTTGTGCGGGCTGGCAGATACCGGATCGATCCTAGTGGCGGAAGGAGCGGGAAATCCGCTGCATGCCTCCCTGCTCCCGGAAATTCATGTCGCCGTGCTACGAAAATCCGATATCCTGCCGTCACTGCCGCCGGCGATGATGATTCCACAGGTGGCCGGCGCCGACGCGGCCGTGTTCATCACCGGCCCCTCGCGCACCGCAGACATCGAAATGACCCTTACCATCGGCGTGCACGGACCCAGGGAAATCCATGTGTTCGTTGACGATTCAATATCGCGGTGATACAATCCCGCCCGCTCGGTGTGAGTGGCTTCGTGCCACTGCATACCAAATCGCTGATATGAGTCAGCGATGTCAGACGCCCCCATCGTCTAGTGGCCCAGGACGAAGCCCTCTCAAGGCTTAAACCGGGATTCGAATTCCCGTGGGGGCACTTTGGCGAATCCCCCGCGGCATTGTGATGCGTCAATTTCAACCGTGATCCCCGCAAGGGGACATGGTTCGAATTCCCATAGGGCACACAGGAGAGAGTCACAATTATCGTGGCTCTTTATTCTTTAAGGCTTTGATTCCATTGGAGATCATTTGCGGACAGCTTCCCGAACCACGCGCGGATTTCTGATAGCCCTGATCGCGACCGTGTTCTGGTCCACGACCGGACCGATCATGAGTTATTTAAGCAAATCCTTCCAACTCCCCTCGCTCGTACTGGCCTTCTGGCGCGATCTGTTCGTTTCTATTTT
>VGNF01000212.1 GCA_016866195.1 Chloroflexota bacterium
GGTGGCGCAGAGCGGATCAACTGTCCCTGGACGATCTCCTGGCCTCGGCGCGCCAGCACCTGGCTCCCGCCGCCCACGCCGCGCATCCCCTGCCGTTCGAAGTCTTTCTGCTGGCCATGCTGCTGGAGCAGCACAAGGAGGTGCTGCGTTTGAAGGCCGTGCTGGAGACACTGCTCGAAGAATGAAGCTGAAGGGATGGTTGTTCGATCTTTATCCGGCCAGGGGAGGCGGCGTCACGCTGTGGTTCATCGATGAGGATGGAAGGCGGCATCGATTGTGGCAGCCCTTTCCCCTGGTGGGGTACGCGGCCGGTCCCTCGCATCGCCTGCGCGCGCTGTGGAGCTTCCTGGCCGGCCAGCCGATCCCCGTCCTGCTTTCACGCGTCGAGCGCCGCGACCTGTTCCAGGCGGACTCCATGCACGTGATGGGCATCGAATTGGAAAAACAGGAGGACCTGCAAAGCGTTTTTTCGAAAGCCCAGTCCGCCTTTCCCGACCTTGAATACTACGATGTCGATCTGGCGCTCTCCCTGAGACACGCTGCCGCTTTCGGGACCTTTCCGCTGGCTTATTGCGAAGTGGAGATCGAGAATCAAAAAGTGGGATCGATCACGCCGCTCGGGACGCCCTGGGATCTGGATGCGGACCTGCCGCCGCTGCGCCTGCTTAAACTGGAACCGGATTCCGATCCGGATCATTCGCCGCCCCGCCGCCTGAAGATCCAATACGGCCGCGCCGCTTACGACCTTCCGTTCGACCGCCCGCGCCCGCTGTTGATCGACCTGGGCGCGATCCTCAGGCGCTTCGACCCCGACCTGGTCCTGACGCGCTGGGGCGATACCTGGCTGCTGCCGCGCTTGTTCGAGCTCTCAAAGGAGTTGAACCTCCCGCTCCCGTTCAATCGCGATGAGACGCAGGAGGTGGCGGAACTCGCCGAGCGCTCGTATTTCTCCTACGGGCGGATCGTGTACCGCGGCCGGCAGCTGCACTTGTTCGGGCGCTGGCACATCGATTCGAACAATGCCCTGCTCTACGATGACTTCGACCTGGATGGAATCTACGAGACCGCGCGCGTCACCCGCCTGCCGGTGCAGGTCTCGGCGCGCGTCTCGCCCGGGACGGGCATCTCCTCCATGCAGATCTTCACCGCGCTGCAGCAGGGGATCCTCATCCCCTGGCGCAAGCAGCAGGGCGAACGCTTCAAGACCGCGCTGGAACTGATCCGCCGCGATCAGGGCGGGCTGGTCTATCAGCCGCTGGTGGGCGTGCATGAAAACGTGGCCGAGGTGGATTTCGTCTCCATGTATCCGGGCCTGATGGTCAAGTTCAATATCTCGCCCGAGACGGCAGGGGACTCCCCCGGCGACCCGCGCAACCTGGTCCCGTTTCCGCGCGGCCCCGGGCTTGTCCCCCTGACGCTGGCGCCGCTGCTCGAGAAACGGCTGGCGCTCAAGGCGCGCCTGCGATCGCTGTCGAAATGGGATATACGCTTGAAGTCCGATCAGGCCCGCGCCACCGCGCACAAGTGGTTGCTGGTCACCTGCTTCGGGTATCTGGGGTACAAGAACGCGCGCTTTGGGCGCATCGAGGCACACGAGGCAGTCACCGCCTACGGGCGCGAGGCGCTGCTGCGTGCCAAGGAGTCCGCCGAAAACCTGGAGTGCACGGTGATCCAACTGTACGTCGACGGGCTGTGGGTCAAGCATCGCGAGTGGAGCACGCCCGCGGAGTTCGAGATCGTGCTCGAAACCATCCACGAGGATACGCGCCTGCCGATCACATTGGAGGGGGTATACCGCTGGATCGCCTTTTTGCCGTCAAGGGTGGATGCGCGTGTGCCAGTGCCGAACCGCTACTTCGGGGTCTTTCAGGACGGCACGATCAAGATCCGAGGCATCGAGGCGCGCCGCCGCGATACGCCGGAGTGGGTGGCCGGGGTGCAGTTACGATTGCTGGAACATCTGGCGCGGGCGGAGAACAAGGCACATGTGCGCGAGCTGCTCTCCGGCGCGTTCGACCTGCTGCATCGTGAGTGGCAGTCCTTCCGCGATGGAACTGTGGCGCTGGAGGATCTGCTGGTCTCCCAGCGGTTGAGCCGGGAATTGGACGAATATCAGGCTCGTTCGGCGGCGGCGCGCGCCGTGGCCCAACTGGCAAGAGCCGGCAAGGCGCTGAAGCCCGGGCAGCGGATTAGATTCGTATACACGCGCGGGGATCCCGGCGTGCATGCCTGGGATCTGGAAGGAGGCGCAAATCCAAAGTCCATCGATCATCAACGGTACCTGACCCTGCTGACGCGCGCGGCCGGCACGGTCCTGGGTCCTTTCGGCGTGGAGGAGACGGAGCTCTCGGAACGGATTGCGCGAGGCAGGGCTGCTCCGCATCAGCTGCCGCTCGAACTGCGGCGGGCGATCCCGGCGGGTGAATCAGGATCTTGATGGAAATGCTTATTGGAGGGGTTTTTCGAACCAGAATTTCCTGGGGCGGGTGGAAAACCCGACGGAGCGTGCCGCCTTCTGCATCGGCAGGTTGTCACTGGTGGTGCTGAGGATAGCCGTCCCCACACCGCGCTGTTTGAGCAGATTCAGTCCCGCAAGCAATAGGGCGCGTGCAAGGCCGCGCCGTTGAAAGCGTGGGTGAGTCATGATGGGATCGGTATGCCCCTCCAATTTTTCGGCAGCCCGTTTCCCCTCCGTATCGACAGAGCACATGCAGTTGGCAGCGAAGCTTCCGTCTGGGGCAAGGACGATCAGATCCAGGGATGGGTCGAAACCAGGGACTCTCATCCATGAAAGACGTGTTTCAGTTGTCACATTTTCCGAGCCGAAGGCTGCGCGGTGAAGCTCCGCCAGGCGCGTGGCATCCCCTTCCCCCCGGACGGAACGAATGTCGAATCCTTCGGGCAGAACCGTTTGCGGAATGGGCTGATCGAGATCGCGTTCCAAGCAGACCGTCTCCAAAGCGGTTTTTCTGAACCCATGGTTTTCGAGAAAAAGGATGCGGGCGTTGTTGCTTTCGCGAGCGCTTGCATCCAGGGTTAGTGCATGCGTGGTCTTCGAACAATCCATCCCCCATTGAACAATCTCGCCGCCCAGCAAATCCAGCAGGGAATGGGGACACTCAAAAACCAGATTGTTGTAATCATCCACGAGGGCAAAGGCGGCCAGATCATCACCCATGAACCACAAGCGCGTGCGATCTCGCACCGCAGGGGATTGCAACAGTTCATGCAAGTCCACCCGGGTCGGATGATCGTTCCACCACTTGGGCGGCCGCACCTTTTGGATCAAGCAGACAAGCGAGTCCAACGCCTGCGGACCGGGGTATGGCCGTCTGGATAAGGCAGGGCGGGGCTTCATAAGCCATGCCGAATTTGTGCGGCGATGCGGTCGAGCTCGGCGCGGGTTGGTCTTAACTTCAATAGATTGAATCGAATTTTCAGGTTATCCCCTCTGTAGCGCGGGATGACGTGCAGGTGCGCGTGAAAAACCTCCTGTCCCGCGGCCTTTCCGTGCGCCAGCATCAGGTTGACGCCTTCGCATCTCACCTCGCTCTTCATCAGGGCATTCGCGATCATCTGCGCCATTTGGAACATCCTCCCGCCGTTCTCCGCCGGGAGATCGGAAAGGTCCTTCGCATGAGTTTTCGGAACGACCAGCACGTGCCCGGCGTTGATCGGGCGGATGTCCATGAAGGCCAGGCAGGTCTCGTCCTCGAGGACCCTGGTCGAGTCGGCGCGGCCGGCGATGATCTCGCAGAAGATGCAGGAGGTCATGGATGTACTCACTATCTTTCTACAACATGTGAACGCAACCAAATGACCAATGCATCCCTGCCCAACCTGCCAGCTGCAAGCTGCAAAATGATGTCCTCCTGTTCATTGGCAGGCGATTGGATCTCATATCCATTCATTACAAGAAATGTTTCCATGGCGGCATGTCCGATGCGTTTGTTGCCGTCAATGAATGCATGATTCATGACAAGTGAGAATCCGAGCGCGGCTGCTTTTTCGATAATTCCTGGGTACAACTCTTTTCCACCAAATGTGATGCGGGGTTGTGCGACTGATGAATCAAGAGCTTCCATGCTCAAAAAGCCAACCGTACCGCCGGAGGCCTCCATCACCCGACGGCAGAGCTGATCACTTCTGATATGGTCAGGTATCGCATTATGCAGCCAGGCGTTTGTACAACTCGGAGTTTTTCCTCAGAACATGTTCAACTGCCTTGGTAAATTGTTCTTCGGGCCTGGCCAAAAGCTCTTCAACGCTCACACGGATCAATTCCTCGGCTGAAACCCCCAGGGTCTGGGCCAGTTCCTGTAATTTCTGGGCACGTTCCTTTGGAAGTTCTACTGTAATGGTCGTCATGGATCACTCCTCAAGCTCCATCTGCGAACGGAAAAATTCACGAATTGAACGATTGTGTTAATCCCATCCACCACTGATCCTTCTCGCCGGGCACGAACGGTGTGTACAGGGTCAGGCGGTCGGCGATCCCTTCGTAGCGGGATTTCAAGTCCCCTGCCAGTTTCTCCTGCGTGGTGATCAGGCAGAATTCCCCCAGCATCTCGTCCGTGATCAGCATGGGCATCTCGGCCCAATCGCCCCTGGCTGCGTGGCCGGAAAGCTGCTCCGCTGTCGCGCCCCAGCCGTGCAGGTCCATCACAGCGCGATAGGACGGGGTGGAGGCGTAGAAGGCGAGCTGCATGCGGGCGAAACCCTGCTCCTCCGGAGAGGTCGCCACGAACGGCGTCATCGAAATGGCGAGGTCCTTTCGTTTTCTGCCGGCCTTCTGCAGGCCCCCCTCGATGGCGGGCAGGATCACCTCGTTCATGTAGCGCGGGCTGTTGAACGGGTGCGCGTGAAAACCCTCGCACATTTCACCGGCGAGCCTTGCCAAACCTGGGTTTACACCGGCAATGTAAATGGGGATCAATCCCTCACCCTCACCCCTTGCCCCTCTCCCACTGGGAGAGGGGTGCAGTGGTGAAGGTTGGAAGAACGGCGACATCAGGGTGATCTTGTAGTATTCGCCGCGGAAGTTCAGTTTGGTGCTGTTCTGCCAGCAGTCCCAAAAGGCGCGGATCACCTGAATCTGCTCACGCAACTTGCCCGTCACCGATTCCGGCCACGGCAGGCCGAAGCGACGTTCGATGTGCGCCTTTACCTGCGTGCCGAGGCCGAGGATGAACCGCCCTGCGGACTGCGCGGCCAGGTCCCAGGCAGTGTAGGCGAGGGTGGCTGGCGAACGCGCGAACGAGACCGCGATGGCGGTCCCGAAGTGCAGGTTCGTCGTGTGCTCGGCGATCAGGGTACAGGGCAGGAAGGGATCGTGCTGGGTTTCCTGCGTCCACAAGGCGGCAAAACCAACCGCCTCGGCGGCTTTTGCGATCGCGGGTACTTCTTTTAATTGAATGGGAGGCAGCGCGGCGTCGAGTTTCATGAGGCAAGTATACAGGCAAGGGCGATGCAAGTAAACCGATGCCCCCGGGTCGGGCCTTGAACCGTCTCCGTTCTTTTCGATTATCATATGCGATGCATGAAAAAACCCAATACGGCGATAGCACTGTTGATGATGGTTATGAGTATTGCCGTGATCCTGCAATCTGCGTGGATTTCAGACGACGCCTACATCACCCTGCGCACCAGCGACAACTGGATTCACGGTCACGGCCTGACCTGGAACGCCGGCGAACGGGTGCAGACGTACACGCATCCGTTGTGGATGTTCCTGTTATCGGGCGTGTTCCTGGTGGTCCGCAACGGGTATGCGGCGGCCATGCTCCTCAGCCTGGGCGTGTCCTTTGCGGTCATTGCGGTCTTTTTGTATGAACAGTCCGATGATTGGTTGATTCTGCTGTTGGGCGGAGGGGCTTTGCTGCTTTCGAAGGCTTTTGTGGATTATTCGACCTCCGGCCTTGAAAATCCGCTCAGCCATCTCCTGCTGCTGGTCTTTGCCATCGTCCTTTTCCGATCCGATTTCCCGATCGGCAGGCGGACCTTGTTTATGCTGGGCTTGATTTCCGGTCTCGCGGCTTTCAACCGCATGGATACCATCCTGTTCGTCCTGCCCGCCATGGTGTATTTCCTGCTTTATCAGATCAAGGGTGTAAGGAATCTCGGTGTAGCGGTGCTGGGTTTCCTGCCCTTTCTACTCTGGGAAATCTTCGCCGTTTTTTATTATGGCTTTCCCTTTCCGAACACCGCCTATGCAAAATTGAACTCGGATATTCCAATCCATCTGATCCTTTCTCAGGGACTGATCTATTTCTTCGATTCGCTGATGCACGATCCGATCACGCTGATCGTGATTGGCAGCTGTGTGCTTGCGTCGGTTGCGTGGAAGGACACAAGGATCCGGCTGGTCGCATCAGGCTTGGTATTGTATCTCCTGTATGTGCTGTACAAAA
>VGNF01000213.1 GCA_016866195.1 Chloroflexota bacterium
AAAAGTGCATCAGGGCCGAGGTGAGC
The DNA here is from genome assembly GCA_016866195.1 of Chloroflexota bacterium. GTDB lineage: Bacteria > Chloroflexota > Anaerolineae > Anaerolineales > Villigracilaceae > VGNF01. The sequence continues at coordinate 27 of VGNF01000213.1, forward strand.
GAACGATCGGAAATCTCCCGAATCTGTTCGGGGAGAATCCCGAATTGGGTCTTGAGCACCAGTTGTTGCTGGCCGTTCATTGTCTTGGTCTCATCCAGGAGATACACTCCGGCCGCCTGGCTGCGGAAGGAATAGATGACCTGGTTGATGGACTCGTTCAGGAACTCCTCCAGGTTCATGGCCTGGCTGGCCGCGCTGGAAATGGCGCTCAATAAAACGAACAACTCGTCGCGGGCATGCTGGCGCGCGTCGTCCGCCATTTTCCGTTTGGTGATGTCGCGCCACAGGATCAGATACCCAAAGTGGACGTCCCTGCGGTCGATCAGTTTCGAGACGCGGATGTTGATGGACCGCCACTCGTCCCGCGCCTTGACGCTGCGCCGCATTTCAAGATCCTTGACCTTCTCCGGCGAGTTGAAGATGTTGGTCCAGTCCTGCAGGACCGAGGTCACCGGTTGACTGAACAATTTCTCACGCGGCGTGCCAATCAATTCCTCGGTGGCGCGGTTCATATCCACGATGGTATTCCGATCATCCACCACCATCCAGCCGTCCATCATCTCCTCCACGACCGCATCGCGGGTGATGAAGATCCTCTCGAACAGGCCGATGTTGAACAAGCCATACGCAATGCCGGCCAGCAGCATGGCGTACGAGAGGGTGGCCGCGGTGGTCTGCAGGTACAGGTCGCCGCCGACGACGCTCCCCAGAATGGCCAGGAAGGGGAGGCAGGCGATGGCTACCGCCAGGTTCCAGTGGCGTGCGCGCGTGCGCGGGATGCGTCGCAATGACCTCACCCATAGAACATCACTGGTGAACAACACGGCGAGGATATAGGTCGTATGCAGCAGATCGTTGATACGCAGCGGGAAGCCGGGGATTTTCGCGCTCAGCGATCCGCTCCAGAATAGAATCTGAATCACAAGCGGTTGGACGAGGAAGGCGGCCAGGGTCCGCAGGTTGATCCATTGGGCACGGTTGGTGTAGTGGAATGTCAGGAACAGATGGGCTGTGGCTGCCATCGAACCGAAAAGATAATTGACGGCCATCAGCCGTTCCAGCGACAGGGTGTGGTAGCGATGCATCAGAAAGGACGTGCCCTGCAGGATGACTGCGCAAGCGATGGCGAGTTGAGCCAGGGATTCCGAGGTTCGCTTTCTGTTCAGGAACGCCAGGCCGTTCGCCAGGGCGATGATTACGCAGATCGAGATAAGCAGGGTTTGGATCAACATTGGGTCGGAGGGCTATCGGGCCGCGCCGCGATCCGGTGCGAATTCCACCACGCGGTGACGGAACGACCAGAAGTCCGGGGCGAAGCGCGGCATCTCCGCCGCCTCCTGCAGCCCCAGCCACAGGACCACCACGATGCGGTTTTCCACCAGCCGTTCACGCTGGAAGTTGAGTTCCCGATATAAGTCGCGCCGGACTTCTTCATTCAGGCCGCCAATTCCCGAGACGAAGAACACAGTGCTCGCATGATCGGGCGAGGACAGGATGGATGGAATGATCCGCGGCCCCGCCTCGATGTTGCGGACCTTTTTACCGAGCGCAAGGATTTCCTTTTTCAATTGTGCCCGGGCCTTTTCCTGCCCGCGGCTGCCTTTGTGCACGGCCACCAGGATGCTTGGTCTTGACCATTGCATCGCCAGCTGGATCTCGCCCATCAAGGTGGGGAGGCCCTCCTTGATGGCTTTGCTGTAGAACACGTTCGAGGCTCCCGCCGTTTTTGAAATCCGTCTCCCGGACATTGATTACCTCGATACCCTAATCGAGGATCGAAAGAAAATGGATGGGGTGGAGCGGCAGGAGCGCACGGGCGCGCTCATCGATTTCCGGATAGAACTTTCTCCAGTGCTCGAAGAAACCCGCCAGGTCTAGGGCGTTGATTTTTCTGTCCAGTGATTCGTGCAATTCCTGCAAGGCCTCGCCGGTAAATCCACCGCTGGAGAAGACGATCCCGTACTCGTCGGTCCCCAGGATCGAGGCAAAGGAGCGCAACCCCTCTGCCGTGACCACCTGGCCTTTGTGTTTGATCTGCACGTAGATGCGCTTGTTTTTCAGGCCCAGCGGATCCAGCTGCACCCCCAGGTCCACCAGGCCGCGCTGTTTCTCTGCTGGGAGACTCCACGCGATGTGATAACCCATGGCGCTCAACAATTCCGCCATCAGGGTCTGCAGCTCTGTGTGTTTCATTTGCAGCAGGTATTTGCGGATCTGTTCCCAGGCCATTTCCTGTGCCAGTTCGAGGGCCAGCACGCTCTCCGGAACGATCTGGCGGCGTTCGTCATACAGCCGCAGAACCTCCTTGTAGAAATCCTGGACGTTCGTATATTTCTTGGATGCCTGGCGACCCTCTTCCGTGATCAACCAGCGGCCGATGTCGTTCTTGATCAACCAGCCGGCCCGCGCCAGGGGAATGGTGGCCAGACGGACGATCCTCTCGTAACGCGGCGCGTTGGTGGAGGGAGAATAGCTCTGTTCGTAATCGGTTAATTCAATGACTTCGGGGATTTGTCTCAGGACTTCCTTGGCTGGCAGTCCATCCGGGCGGTTCCACAGAATTTCGAACACGCCGCGCAATAACTCCCCAACCCGTTGAAGTGTGATGTCAGACATGGACAAACTTCTGCATGCGAGTGGGGCGGTAGGGTGTTTATCTGCTTAGGCCCTGTTGGCGGCGTGTGATTTGGATGAATTGTTCGACCATCGGCGCGGGATGAGGGCGCATTCCCAGAATCAGCAAATAGCCCTGCGCCCAGAAATCGGTCATGACGTTCACTTTCTTATACCGCGGAAAATGGTCGAAGATCTGTTTGGAGGTCTCGTGGCGGATGATGTGCATGAATTTACCGGGCGAGTCGGAGGGCGGCACCCGAATGCCCCACTGAAGATATTCCTCACGCACGTTTGTGAATCCCAGCCGCCAGCTGCATGAGACGCATACGGTTTGCAGCCATTGAGGCAGGTAGACCGTGATATCCCCCTTCAGGAGATGGGTTGGAAACCGGGGGATCATCAGGCAGGCGTAGCTGAGATCATAGGCCTCCGGAGCCACCGGCTCCAGATACACATTCTCATCCAGCTCCACCAAAGGAACATTGCCCTCAGCGGTTTGCAATTCGGTGAAGGCGGTTTCTTTTTCAACTTCCTGATCTGTGAAGGTTTCCAAACCCACTGGGGCAGCCTCAAGGAATTCAGGATGATCGTTCTTAACCTGTTCTCATGTACGGTGTTTCATTATAACTAGAAAATATTCCGTTGTGTCGCTTTTATGTTCTATGAATTTAGGGTTTTGCAAGGTGCGAAATGAAAGTGGATTGAATCTGACCGAATTCATTTTTCGATCCCTTCCGGCCTTTTTCTGAACCCTGAGGTCTGGTCCAGTGGTCCTGTGACCGGAATGGGAGGATCCCTCGAGTTATAATCCCTGTCAGTTTGATTTCCATTTTAAGGAAGCCCGTTCATGCACATCCTTGTCACAAACGATGATGGCGTGCAAGCTCCCGGCCTGCTCGCCCTGGCGCAGGAAATGCGCAAATTGGGCCGGGTGACTGTATTCGCGCCGGATAAGAACTGGTCCGCTTCCGGCCATGTGAAGACCATGGACCGTCCTTTGAGGGTGCGCGAAACCACCCTTGCCGACGGGACCGCAGCGTTCACCTCGGACGGCGCTCCATCCGATTGTGTGGCGCTTTCCTTGCTCGGTCTGGTCGAGGAACCGCTCGACGTGGTGGTCTCGGGTATCAACCCGAATGCCAACGTCGGGCACGATGTGACCTATTCCGGTACGGTCACCGCGGCTATGGAGGCCGTGATCGCAGGTGTGATGGGGATCGCGGTCTCCCTGGATTCCCCCGAAGGCCACAAGGCCCCGTTGGATTATTCCTGCGCGGCCTCCGTGGCGCGCCGCGTGGTCGAAAAAGCCGCCGCCGATGGGGTACCGCAAGGGGTGGTTTTGAACGTCAACGTGCCTTTCTTAACGGAAGGCGAGTTCAAAGGGTATATGATCACGCGTCAGGGATTGCGCGTTTACCGCGATGCGCTGGACCAGCGCATCGATCCGCGCGGCAGACCCTATTACTGGATTGGTGGCGAGGCGCCCACCGGCGTGGACGAGCCGGGCACGGATTTCGGCGCCCTGCGCGCCGGGTATGTATCCATCACACCGCTGCAACTGGACCTGACATCTTACAAGGCCATGGATGTACTGAAATGGAAGTTTTAATCCCCTCCGTCCCGCAAGGCGGGACAGAGGGGGGCGGGAGGGACCATGGATGTAGCAAACTTTACGCCGAAGCAGTTGAACGCTCTGCGAAGGGTGTTCCGTGCAATGAATCCTTTCATGGTGTTCATGTTGAGGATCGGTCTGGGTTGGACGATGAACATCTGGCCTGCGGTGAGCGGCCGCATCGTGGTCATCAACCACCGCGGACGAAAAAGCGGAAAGGAATATCTCACTCCGGTGAACTTCGCGGTCGTGGACGGGGAAGTCTATTGCATGGCGGGGTTCGGTTCCCTCTCGGACTGGTACAAGAACATGATGGCGAATCCCGGGGTCCTGCTGTGGCTGCCGCAGGGGAAACGCAGGGCGCGCGCGGAGGATGTCTCCGATTCGCCCCGTCGTATATTTCTGATACGACAGGTCATCATCGGCGCTGGTTTCGCCGGCCCGCTGTTTGGGGTCGATCAAAGGAAATTGAATGACGGGCAACTGGCTGCCGTCACAAAGGATTATCGACTGCTTCATTTTATAATGGAGGAATGACAATTTGATGGATCTTCGCTGATGGACGATAGACCGTCGTTTGTCGTCCATTGTCATATGAAGGACTAGCTCATGCCCTACCTCGCTTCAGACTCCCGTTATACATCCATGACCTACAACCGCGTTGGCCACAGCGGACTCAAACTTCCCGCCATCTCGCTGGGCTGGTGGTACAACTTCGGCGGCGTGGACAACCTCGAGAATGGACGAGCCATCGCCCGCCGCGCCTTCGACCTCGGCGTTACGCACTTCGACCTCGCCAACAATTACGGTCCGCCGCCCGGCTCGGCCGAGACCACATTCGGCCTGCTCTATCAGCAGGATTTCCATCCCTATCGTGATGAATTAATCATTTCCACCAAGGCTGGCTACGATATGTGGCCCGGTCCCTATGGAGAATGGGGCTCGCGAAAATATCTGCTCGCCAGCCTGGACGCCTCCCTCAAGCGCATGGGCCTGGATTATGTGGATATCTTCTACAGCCACCGCTATGATCCCGACACGCCTCTGGAGGAAACGATGGGCGCGCTGGATTCCGCCGTACGACAGGGCAAGGCGTTGTACACCGGCATTTCCTCCTACAATCCAGAGCAAACGCGACAAGCGGCGCGCATCCTGCGAGACCTGGGGACTCCCTGTCTCATTCATCAACCCTCCTACAACATGTTTGACCGCTGGGTCGAGAACGGCCTGCTGGATGTGCTGTCGGATGAGGGGATCGGATGCATCGTCTTCTCGCCTCTCGCACAGGGGCAGTTGACCGATCGTTATCTAAAGGGGATTCCAGCCAATGCGCGCGCCAGCAAGACGGAACGTGTCTGGCTTTACCCGAAAGAGGTGGAGAGGAATCTTCCCAAAGTGAGAAAGTTAAACGAACTTGCCAACATCCGCGAGCAGTCTCTGGCGCAGATGGCCATTGCCTGGGTCCTGCGCAAGCCGGCGGTCACATCCGCCCTGATCGGTGCCAGCACTGTCCGGCAGCTCGAAGACAGCCTGGCTGCCCTCAAGCACCTGGACTTCAACGAGGAGGAACTGGCACGGATTGATGAAGTTCTTGGCGATGGAATCGCGTAGAGCGAGCGCATGAACCTCTTTCGAAAGCTATTTGGCGGTTCCTTTGCGGAACCGGAAAACCGCCTCTACCTCTTCAAGGTTAAGTGCCTGCGCTGCGGGGAGATCATCGAAGGCCGGATCGATCTGTATCATGATCTCAGCGTTGAATACGAACAGGGGGGTGACGTGTACCATGCCCGCAAGATTCTAATGGGCGGCTCGACGTGTTTTCAACGCATCGAAACCGCATTTAAATTCAACGCATCACGCATCCTGGTTGACCGGGTTGTTTCGGGCGGAGAGTTTGCCGGATGACGGAGCGGATAGAACAATACTGGCACGGTTTTCTTGCTACCCTGCCGCCGAATTCCGCATATCATGGTCGTGTGTATGTAACAGAGGGTTTTGGCGATTCCCCCGAACTGGCGGATGAACTGGGCCGGCTCGTCCTGAATGGCATCAAGACCGCCACCTGTTCTGCTTTATGCGAATGGGAGGACGAGAAGAAATCCATTCCCCAGGCAGGCCTGCTTTCGATCA
>VGNF01000214.1 GCA_016866195.1 Chloroflexota bacterium
GGGGTACTTCCGCCCCTTCAAGAAGTTGATTGAGCTCCTTGGCAGTCGTCTTCAAAATGGTCTCGGTCCGGACGGATGTACCAATCTTCGAAGTGATTTCTGTAATCAACCTCTCCCGTTCTGCCCGCTTCTGCGTTTCATCAAACAACCTTGCATTTTCAGCGGAAAATGCAACTCGGTCCGCCACCGCCTTGATCAGGTCGATCTGGTCCTGATTTAACCGTTCGCCAGGTGGGATGTGCACGGTCAGGGTGCCGATTTTTTCTCCGCGAAGGTTGATGGGAACTGCGATGGAATTTTTTCCCTTTACGTTATAGCTGGTTGCTTCATCAGCCTGCAAGGGTGTTATTCCCGCGATGGAATATTTGTAACCCAACAAATTCTGGTGTTCGGGCAGCCGGCCCCATGATGTTCGCAGGTTCTGCCGTGAGATGGCTTCCGCCTCTGCCAGAGCCACCCGTGTCCGCTCGAAAAACCTCGCGTTTTCGATAGTGAGACTGACATATTCAGCAAGTGCGGAAAATACCTCCAAGTCCTCGGTTGAAAAGGCATTTTCTTCAGAGGAGTGAATATCCAATGCACCGATGACTTGTTTTTCAATCTTCAGAGGCAGGGTCATTTCCGAACGGGTTTTCGGCAGGTCGGGGTATTCAAATTGTATTGCATCAACACCCACATCCAGATCAATTCGCGGGGAACCGTTGCGGGTAACATGACCGATGATGCCCGGCGAGCCAATGCGCAGCTGATGACCGCGTTGCAGCATTTGTTTTCCCCCTTCGCTGTTCGCCGCACTGAGTATAGCGAATTGACTCGTCGGATCGGTCAGGAAGACGGCTACATGATAGAAGCCAAATAACGTGCTGGTGGTATCTGTGATCTGAGGTAGGACTTCGTCCAGGACCCTGCTTCGGCTGATGGCCCGCGTAACGCCCGTCATGGCTTCGAACTGCCGGGTACGCTTCTGGGCCTTCTCTTTATCTTTCTCGATCTCAGAAGTTCTTTCCAGGATCCGTTGTTCGAGGGAATGTTGAATTTCTCCCAGATTGCGATCCATTTCACGTTGGATTCTTTCGCTTTCATGCGGCGTTTTCAGGATAATTTTTGCGCGCGTGATCAGGGCAGCTTGGGCAAACCCGATGGCCAGGACCACGATCGAAATTAGAAAAGGATCCTCCGCGGTTACGAGGAAACTGGCATTCGTTACGATGGCTTTGGTGGCTTCCAGCCACCAAATGACAAACACCGTGACTACGATGGTGAAGGCGGTTACGAAGGTTGCCCGCAGGCCGAGAGTCAGGCCGGAGACGACGATGACTCCTCCATAAGCAATCATAGCGATATCATGCAGGCCACTCCCGGTGAGCAGCAGGAAAGTAACTGTGACGTACAGGGAAAGGGGCGCAATGATTCGTGCCGGGAACAAGATACGCCTCCTCATCCAGATGAAGCAAGCGAGCTGAAGCGCATTGAGCAGAAGCAACAGCGTTACAACCTGCGGTGTGGATCCGAATGTCAGGGCCGAAACCAGCGTGCTGATCGAACCCAGCATGGCAACTGCAACCACAGTGCGTAAAATATTCAAATCCGCACGGGCTTCGGGGGTGGCTATTTCCTGCCGGGTAAGAAGTGGTTTAAACGATGTAGGCATCATCGGTGATTATTCCTGCGCTTTCCCATCCTGCGTTTGAAGGTTGAGAATCACCTCGGAGCCGGGCATGGCACGTCCCAATTCCTCGACGGCGGTTTTAAGCACATTTTCCAGCAGGATGGATTCGCCGATTTTAGAAGTAACTTCGCTTATGGTCTGTTCCTTGATAGCAAGTTTTTGCGATTCCTGTATCAGGCGGGCATTTTCCAGGGCAATGGATAGTCTTTCGGAAACGGCGTTTGCGAGCTTGATCTCATCCCTGGACCAAGGGCGGTTCTTTTCAGGAGCCTGAACTTTCAGTGTCCCGATGATTTGATCACGCAGTTTGACCGGCACCACGATGTATGGATCCTTCGTACCTGGGCCGGGCTGCACGATCATGGTGGATCCGCGGTTCACCGTCTCTTGGATTTCTTCGGAGGCTACCGGTTGGGAGAGAAATTTTCCGCCGCTAAGGGTATGTTGGTAGCCCAGCACAGGGGTTTCGGTCGAAAAAGTTGCCCATCCCTGCTTGATGCGCTCCTGATACAAAGCCTGATATTCGGCAAGCGCCTGTTGTGATTGCCGGAAAAGCCTGGCATTGACAATTGCAATGGCGATTTGATCCGATAGAATTCCCAACGTGTTTGCTTCCACGTCAGAAAAGGCGCCGGGCTTGGTGCTTTGCACGTCCAGGACGCCCAGCATTTGTCCGCGCGCATGCATCGGCAAGGCCATTTCCGACCGGGTTTCCGGCAGGTCGGGATTGTTAAAGAAAACTGCATCCAGGCCCACATCCAATGCAATGCGGGATGTTCCATGTTTTGCCACATAGCCTACAATACTGCTCTCGCCGACTTCCAGTCTGTGCCCTCGGTACAGCATCATTTTTCCCCCGGGGCTGTTCGAAGCCTGCAACACGGCAAATCGACCGGTTTCATCGATGAAGAATATACCCACATGGTAAAAGTCAAACTGTTCACTTACCAGCCGACAGATGAGGGAGAGCAGTACTTCCAATTCCTGTTCACTGGATATCAGCTGGGAGATCTCCGCGATCGTTTGCAGATCCTGTGCGCGTTTATCGCTCACCCGCCTCGCAGAATCAAGGTCAACGGTGCGCTCGGCGACACGTTGTTCAAGAGAGCCGATCAGATCGCGTAATTGATCGGTCATGGCATTAAATGAGGAGGCCAGCAAACCGATTTCGTCAGAGCTCTTCACCTCCACCATGCGATTCAAATCACCCGCGGCAATCGCGGCGACCGATTCGGTCAGTCTGCCAATGGGATTAAGCATGCGGCGAATGCTGATCCAGGACAGAATCAGTAATACCACCACTCCGGCGCCGATGAGCGCAATCGCCACTTGATTAAATTGACGCACCGTTCCAAGGATTTCCGATTCCTGCTGTTGGGAGATGATCGCCCAGTCATTATCGATGGTCCTGACATAGGCATTCCACTTGATGCCTTGTTCATCAGTGAAGCTGAGCAAACCGGATTGACCTGCCCGCAAAGCCGCCACGGGAGGGTATTCGCTTAAATCCCGGAGTTCCTCGGTTGTGTAGGCTGGATCCGGATGGGCCAGGACCTTGTTGCCAGCATCGATGATAAAGACAAAGCCCGTCTTTCCGATCGGCTGCACTCGCGCCTGTTCGCTCAGGTCGGCAAGATCGGCCGCGAACATTCCCACGCCGATGATGTCACCTGATTCATTCTTGATGGGCACAGAGATCACAAGCGCGGGTCTTTTGGAGGTTCTTCCGATCAGGCTTTGGAAAGTCACCGGTACACCCGTGACAGCATTTTGGAACCAGTATCGGTCGCTGTAATCGGTCAGGTCTGCGTCGTCACTACGGGCGATATTCCTGCCGGAGAGGTCCGTTGTGCTGACAAGATACATGTATGGGTGGGCTTTGGCTACCGCCTGCAGGACTGGCCGCTGCTCATTTGCATTCATGTTCTGGATGTCGGGCAGGGAAACCATCTCCTGAAGGGTACGGATATTCAGATCCAGCCACATGGAAAGATTGGTTGCCATGATCTCGTTGTTTTGCCGCAAATTGGCATTCGAATTCAACTTGAACAAGGAGGCTGCCTGAGTGTTGATCAGGGCGACGACACCGATCAACAGTGGAGCCGTGATAACCAGAATCAGGATGGTCAATCGGGTTCGGATTCCAAATTGTCCGAAGGCCCGGGCGGTTGAGGGATTTTTCTTGATCATGATATCCGTCCCTCCATTTATCGGTCGTCCCTTCCCAGCTTGAGTGCCGCTGGCTCTATTTGCACCAACACATCCGAGCCGCCCAATGCCTTGCTCAGTTCCTGGGCAGCAGATTGCAGGATGGTCTCGAAGCGTGAGGAGGCTCCGATCTTGGCCGTGATATCCGAAGTGACCCGTTCGATTTCCGCTCTTTGCTGCGAAGTGGTGATCAGGGAGGCGGTTTCGATCGCCAGGGACAAACGGTTGGCAATGGCTTGTGCGATGTCGACTTCGTCCTCAGTCCAGCGGTTCTCGAGATTGTTTTTCAGCCGCATGACACCGATGATGCGCTCACGTAAACGAATGGGGATGGCCAGAACGGCATCCTGATCCTTCGAAACCACTGTTTCGCCGGTTTCGATTGCCCGCTGGAGGATGTGATCTTGAATGGGCTCATTCAAACGGGTCAGGCTGGAATCCTTCCATTGCATACCGGTGCCGATGGATTGCGGTCGTAGGACCTTCCAGGCTTCCATGACTGAAGCTCCATAGGCGCTTTGGACCTCGATCAGGGATTTGCGGGCTTCATCCAAAGTCCGTGTATTTTGAATGGCGATGGCAACCTGATCAGCCAGGGTACTTAACACCTCGGCATCATCCTCACGGAAAGCATTCTCCAGTTCGCTTTGAACATCCAATACACCGATGACCTGGCCTGCAATGCGAAGCGGAAGAGCCAACTCGGAATGCGTGTTCGGGAGGTCCGGGTTGTCGAAATAGACCGAATCCAATCCCACATCCAGCACGATGCGCGGGTTGCCGGTGGCGGCCACATAACCCACGATACCCGTCTGGCCGATTCGAAGTTGATGACCTCTGGCGAGCATCCTTAGACCGCCTTCGCTATTCGCGGCACTTAATACGGCATATTCCTTCTTTTCGTCCAACATGAAAATACCCGTATGATAATGGCCGAATTGTTCACTGATCAGCTTGGCGATGGACGGCAACAGCGTCTCAAGCTCCTGGATATTGGATATTTCCCGGGCGACTTGCGTGATCGTCTGGAATTGTCGCGACCGTCTTTCGTTATAGCGGTTGGCGATTTCGAGCTCGATCGTGCGGTTGCTGACGCGTTCCTCGAGGGTGGCGACCTCCGCTTGGATTCTCTCGGCCATGCGGTTCAGGGAATCACCCAGCTGCTCAACTTCATCCCCGGTTTTCAGCATTGCGCGCGCTGTCAAATCTCCACTGGACACTCGCGTCGTGGTGTCGGTGAGTTCTTTAAGCGGACGATTTAGAATACCACCGGTAAAATATCCGATCGAGATGCCCAGGCAGACGGCAAGCAGCATGATCGAAAGTGATTGCACGAGCAGGAGGTTCTGCTCGGCCACGATGGTATCGGCGGAAATGTCAAGCCCCACCACGCCCACGTATTTGCCGTCCGAGGTCTTGATCGGGGCATAAGCGCTAATGAATGAACCGTATTCGTCGGTGTAAACCGCCGGTTCGACGATTGGATCTCTCTCCGGCAGGGAATCCCAGTTTTCGACCAGGAAAGGGGAGGGTTCCAGGTAACGTTCGGCGTAGGCGGAAAAGCCTTCATCCAATGGATCGCCTGCATCCACCACAAAGAAGATGCCCTGTGCATCCCTGCGCATGGTGTACAGGTAGATGAAATCCGGGTCCGTGTCGCGAATACGTGTATTTTGAAGGCGGATTTTATCGTACAGGGGATTTTGGGCGGAATCGACCATGGTAAATTCATCGCCGTTCTGGTTCAGTTCTATGATTGAAATGGCATTCAACACCCTGCGACGAAATCCCTCCAAGTTTTGCCGCTGCAGGGTACGGTAGAAACCCAGGCTAGCTACCCCTGAGACCACCAGCGAGACAAGGGCGAAAGCGAGGATCATTTTGATCCGCAGGCTGAATCTTTGCGGTTGATTAATCATGAACTATTCCTGTATGGGAATTTATATGGTTCCAAAATCCGATGGTCGGCCTGGTTTCAGAGCCCCCGGGCTCCGTCCCTTTTTGCGGTGGTTGATAGGTCTTCATGATGACCCCTTTTCACCACTGCTGTCCGGGGTGAATTGGATGGCGATATCAGTATTCGGCATGGTATTCCCTAATTCGAGCAGGGTGGTTTGAAGTATGTTTTCAATGTTGACCAGGTTGCCAATACGAGCGGATATATCCCCAATGGTCCGTTCCTTGGATGCCAGGCTTTGGGCTTCGGTGAGCAACCTTGCATTCTCAATTGCCAGGGCGGCCCTTTCGACGATCGCATTCAGCACATCCATCTGGTCGGAGGTCAATGTTCGTTGACTGTCCATCTTGACATGCAAAACCCCCATGATTTCCCCGCGCAGTTTGACCGGCAGGGTGATGCGTGTGTTCACGTCCGATTCCTGTATCGCCTGACCGATCTGCCTGACTTCGATCTCCCCTGGAATTTCCACGGGATCGGCATACAGACTGGTCTTCAATCCCTTTCTCTGGATCCCCGCGATCTTCTCCAGGCTGGAAAGTTTATTTT
>VGNF01000215.1 GCA_016866195.1 Chloroflexota bacterium
AGTAAAATATTTTTTCGACAGAACCATGAAATGAACGGCAGACCAGAAATGTTCATGATAATAGCGGTCCGCCCTGTAACCGGGATGCCCGGTCAGGTGGCAGCATACCGCATCCGGCCTATAGACGACCCTCGCGCCTTCCAACCAGAAGCGCCAGCTCAGGTCGACGTCTTCGGCATAAAGAGCGAATATCTCATCGAAGCCGTTCACCCGTCTGAATAGATCGGCCGATATCAAGGAAAAGGCGCCGCTGGCCCAGGGAGTATCGCCAGTCCTGGGATCATATTCCTTGGGGTGCTCGTAAGGCCATTGCCTCGCTTCGACGATTCCGACGCCGCCCACGCAGATCGCATCAGACATGGTTTGCAGACACTCGGACAAAGGATAGCTGTCGGGATTGACAATATAGAATGCCTTTTGAGGTTGAACCTTCCGAAACAGGAAATTCAAGGATTCACCAAACCCCGTACGTCTGTTTTCTTTTTCATGCGACCAGTCATGAGCCTCCATCTTCGTGTTCTTGATGGGGCCCAGAAGGTTCTCGTTGCCGGCAAAATTCAAAAAATGAATGGATATGCCGAATCGGGTTTGCTGCTTCTCGAAAAAAAATAACGACATGCTTTTTATAAACTCTACGTGTTGAGGCCCGTATACACAAAAAATGGGGATAACGTCATCCCCGTTGATCGATAGAGAAATTGCATCTTCTTTTATCGATACCTGCCTGTCTTCTTCCACTGCTCCTACCGCCAGGGCAATGGATGGACTATAAATGGATGTCGTTGCAGCCCCTTCAGTATGGCCGTATCGGAAATAATGTACCAACGGATTTACCTTTTGTATGATGAGATCGGGATGCTTTTTTAAATATACGGCTGAATCGAATAATGGGCTTGCCGCACGTCCCTCGAAACCGCCATACCGCAAATAGTGGGCGAGGGGATTCAATGACGAAGCACACACATCGGAATGCTTCTTTTGATAATAATCACTGAAAAAAAGAGGATTCGGATTGAAACCGGACATCGATCCTTTTTCCAGATAATGGATCAGTGGATTCTGGCCATATATATTCGCAGCCTTTAACTGTTTTTTATAATATTTTGTGTGGAATACGGGCGAGGGATTGCTGTCTTCCTTCGACCCTTCTTGAAGATAATGCAGCAATACATTTTGGCCCTTCATATCTTCATGTTGTTCTGAATAATAAGACAGGTCGAACAAAGGATGCGGATTCCTCCCCTCCCGATAACCCACCAAAATGAAATGTAACAACGGATTTCGTTTTTGTACTGAAATATCCATATTCGATTCCAGATAAAAAATGGGATCGAAGAGTGGGTGAGTTTTGCAGTAATCGTGACTCGTTGACCTTAAAAAATGTTCCAGCGGCGTGCAAATCAGTTCTTCCGTCAGATGCAACTGCGCAAGGTAATACGCATTGTCGAAAAGCGGATGTGGGTTGCCTATTTTATCAATATCTTCCGTAACGTAATGCTCAAGAGGGTTATGATCTTCAATTATTACCTGTTCTTTATAAAAGCGGCTTAAGAAAAGGGGATGAGGGTTCCTGTCTTCCTTCCATCCGACAGTGATGTAATGCACTAGAGGGTTGGCGAGATCACTTTCTTCCTCTTCCTTTCCACGAAGATAAAAAGACATATCGAACAACGGATGCGGATTCCTTCCCTCCCGATAACCCAATAAAATGAAATGCAGCAGGGGATTTCGTTTTTCTAATGAAATATCTGTATTCGTTTCCAGATAAAAAGCGGGATCGAAGAGCGGGTGAGTTTTACAGCAGTCATGACTATTTGACCTTAGAAAATGTTCCAGCGGCGTGCATGTCAGTTTTTCCGTCAGATGCAACTGTGCAAGGTAATAGGCGTTGTCGAAAAGCGGATGTGGGTTGCCTATTTTACCAATATCTTCCGTAACGTAATGCTCGAGAGGGTTCCGATCTTCAATCATGACCTGTTCTTTATAAAAACGGCCTAAGAAAAGGGGATGAGGATTCCTGTCTTCTTTCCATCCGACGGTGATGTAATGCACCAGAGGATTGGCGAGATCACTTTCTTCCTCCTCCTTTCCACGAAGATAAAAAGAGGTATCGAACAATGGGTGCGGGTTCCCCCTTTCCCGAAAACCAAGCAGAACGAAATGCACCAGGGGGTTCATCCCGCGCTCCATAATTTCCGGGTGGTTGCTTGCATAATAGGATGCATCGAATAGGGGATGGGGCTTACGTCCATCACGAAATCCATCATAAAGGTAGTGAATCAGGGGGTTCATGCCTGACTCTTCCACATCGGGATACGTTCGAAGATAATAGTTCGTATCGAATAAGGGATGAGGATTCCTCTCCTTTTTCCACCCGACCGTGACATAATCTGC
Source organism: Chloroflexota bacterium (assembly GCA_016866195.1). GTDB lineage: Bacteria > Chloroflexota > Anaerolineae > Anaerolineales > Villigracilaceae > VGNF01. Next base: position 2,395 of record VGNF01000215.1, read on the forward strand.
CAACGGGTCGGCATCCCCCTTGCCTGGATCTTTATCGGGATACATGCACAGGTAATAGGCCGTATCAAAAAGGGGGTGAGGACGCCTCCCCTTTTTCCACCCGATAGTGACATACTCCACCAACGGATTGGCGCCGCCCTTTCTTACCTCCTCGTTCCCCTCCAGATAATAAGACATATCAAACAACGGATGCGGGTTGCGTCCCTCCCGAAACCCCCGCAGAACGAAATCGATAAGGGGGTTGATCCCCCGCTCCATGATCTCCGGGTGGCTGCTCGCATAATAGGAAGCATCGAATAGGGGATGGGGATTACATCCATACCGAAATCCATCTAAAAGATAATGGATAAGGGGGTTCATCCCTGTCTTTTCCACATCAGGATATCTGCGGAGGTAATACTCCGTATCGAACAGGGGATGAGGATTCAGTCCCTTCTTGCCCCCTCTCTCCAGATAATGCACAATAGGGTTTTTTCCAGAAGCGGCCACATCGGGATTTTCATTCCGGTAGTAGGCCGTATCAAACAATGGATGGGGGTTCAGCCCCTCCCCGGCGCCCGTCTCCAGGTAATGCAGTTTTGGATTCCGCCCGGAGGCCCTGACCTCCGGACACTCGTCACTGTAATACGAAGAATCAAACAGCGGGTGGGGACTAAGGCCTTCCCGAACGCCGAACACCAGATAATGGACAACCGGATTCAACTCCGGCCTTGTGGATTGCCTTCTCTGTGTATAATAAAATGGGATGTCGAAAAGGCCCGACCGCTCTATCCGGTTATAGGACGAAATAAACCGAAGCGGATGCCGGACCCGGAACACAATCGCCCATTTGATCAGTGCCAGAATTTTTCTTAAATTTTTCAGTATTGTCATAAATCTCTATCCGCCCGCAGGATCAGTCCCGAAAAAATGGAATGTGCTGCAAGACTCTCGATGCTATCACAAATATGGATGATATCTTTGTTCTTGAAATCAATCCTCATGGCATCGCATAGAAGGCGATCCCTTGATAAGACCAGACGTTCGGCCAGGTGGCGATCACGTAATCCTTTTCTGACGCACTGATCGTGTAGAAATAACCTTTGTAAAGATCGCTCCAGAAGCGATAGACCGCAGAAGAACCCGGCGCCTGATAATTGTACACATAATAGGCGATCCTTTCATAGGTCCACAGATGCGGCATCGATAGAAAATAATTGCGCTCCGCCTCGCTCGATGTGAAGAAGTGACCCTGGTAGGGATCGCTCCAGAAACGGTATAACGGACTGGTCCCTGCAACGGCATTACTATGCGCATAATAGGAAACCCTCTCATAGCTCCAAACATTCGGCCATGTGGCGATGATATAATCCCTTTCCTCGGCGCTCATCGTAAAGAAGTGATGTGTATGCACCGCGCTCCAGAATCGATAGATAGGAGACGTACCGTCCGGTCGGGGAGGCACGACGGGAGGAGGAGGCTGGGACGACGCCGTGTCGAGCTTGATGCGCTTTTTTGCAATGCCGTTTGTATCGGTGACCGAGACCCCTGTTGATTGCAGATTTGAAAGGACCTCGGCCACCGAAGCCGCCGGCGACTGCTGCTTCTTGAGCGCCCATGCCCCGGTCACATGAGGAGCCGCCATGGAGGTGCCCGACCAGTTGGCCAAACCGCCGCCCGGGACCGCTGAATTTATCCATGAACCGGGGGCAAGAAGGGAGAGGAACGAGGCGCTGTTCGAGTAGGCATCCACCGTATTGGAAACGTCGTTCGTGGCGCCGACGCTTACCGCCGTTGATATGCAAGCCGGAGCTCCCATGCTGTCTTTGTAATAGCCGTTGCCTGATGATATGACAGTCGCTATGCCGACAGACCGCAGGTTGTCAATCGCGGCTTTCGTTGCCGACTGCGAGGCGTCACAGTTGCCGTAATACCTGCCGCCGCCCAGGCTCAGGTTCGCCGCGGCGATGTTATAGGTGGAGCGTAGCGCATAAACCCGCTGCAGGCCAAGAATGAAATCGCTCGTGTAAGACATCGCACAGGGTTTAGTGCTTCCGCAAAACGACTTTTCGAACCTCGAGAAGACCTGAATGGCGATGATGTTTGCATTTTTGGCAACACCGCTGCGACTTGCATCCGAGCCGGCCGCGATGCCGGCGACGTGGGTACCGTGATGACATTCGCCGGGGGCATCGGGAAACTTCGCGTTACAGTCAACACCCGACCCGGAAGCGGTGGAATTGACTCCACCAGGACATACGGAGGTGGAGGAATAGGGCGCATATGTCGTCGAATAACAGGCTTCCGATACCACCTTACCCGCATCGAGCATATAATGGGTTTTGTCGACACCGGTGTCAAGGATAGCCACTGTCTGACCCGCTCCGGTATAACCCGAACTCCATGCAGTGTCCGCCTTTATCAAAGGAATGCTCTCCAGAAGGGTCGGTGGCACTGGTGTGTCTTCCTCGATGACTGATACCTGCGGATTGGCCGCGAGCGCGTCAAGGGCCGCCGAATCCACACTCATCGCCATATACGGGATATAGCTTAATATTTTTACGTTTTGAACATTATGGCCGGCGAGGGCTTTTAATATCCCGTTCTTGGCATTGGCGATGGCCTCGACTTGCGCGACCTGCGCAGATTCCGTCAACATGCCCTTCGGTGTGAACGGGAGATTCAATCCGATGATGACCTTGGCCGTACCGCTGGCGTCCGATTTAGCTCGTAATTGTGAAAGCTGTGCATGCCTGGGGGCATTCTCGATCTTTCTGTTTAACACCTCATCGGTAAAAGGCCCGCCCCATGATACCTGGGGTGGTTCATCTTTCTCAATCGGCAGGACGCCGAGACGTTTCTGCAGCTCTTCAGAGGTCAAGTCGGAAAGCGGGTTATCCGCTTTAACCCGGGAGTCATTATAATTCCGACTGGCCTCGTTGATCCCGGCCGCTGTATCCTCCTGAGCCACATTCTCGTTTTTTCCGGCCTCACGGACCGGTTTGTTCTCCCCTCCGCATGCCATGAGTAGGAACAGAACAGAAAAAAGTACGACAGTCGCCCTAATTTTACTTTTCATTCCCTACTCTCCTTTCATAAATGAGCATCTTTCCAATACAACGAAACCCTCTTTTCAACCCTAAGCCTTGACATGGTCAATCCGCAATTCATCAGAAATTCCACACTTACTTCTTTTACGAACCTGAACCCGGGAGAGCCGACGCTGAATGTCGAGGGCGATCACCGGTATCAGAAAACAGAGAGAGAACATGAGGAAATAGTAGTACCGCCAATTATAATTGCCGGGGCCTAGAACCCAAAGCAGAATGAGAACTTGTGACAGGACGATATATCCATAGGCAGCCGTCAACGGGAACAGCCTGTAAAAGAAGCAGATGAGAAAAACATACAACAGGTAGAAAGGGTCCCAGGTAAAAAAGACCCAGGGTTCCGACACCGATTTGACGTTCAACGGATGGAGAAATCGATAGAGACGATCCGATTTCGGATCACAGGACAGATATCTTATCCACTCATGATATTGCTTCTTTTTGGCATAATCATAATGGTCTTGCGTATAGCCGCTGTCCCGATACCAGGTGTCGTACCAGATTGCCCTTTTCTTGATGATGTTGACATCCAGAAGCGTCGGGTACTGCATCGCAATCCGCTTCATCGTCTCAACGATCCCATCTCCCTTCATTCTTTCTATGAAAAAACGGCTCTGGCTCGTTACAAAATCGCTTTTATCGAGGATGATTATAAGCATGATAGAAGATACCGCCACCATAAGCGTACTCAAAGAACCGATGAGGATCCTTTTGGGAGCGATCATTCCAAAGAGAGCGAAACCGACCGGGATCACCACAAAGTAGACGATGCCGTTGTAACGAAAGAGTCCCACGGCTATGAGCATCAAGAATAAAACGATCATTTCGTTGCGGGAGTATCGTCTTCCGCCCTCACTCTTTTCGAGGATGGCTTTCACAAACCAGAAGGCCCAGAAAAA
>VGNF01000216.1 GCA_016866195.1 Chloroflexota bacterium
TTTTCACCATCTCCGGAACGGTCGGTGCGGCGATGGAGGCTGCAGCGCTCGGCTACCCCGCGCTGGCTGTCTCCCTTCAAACGGAAACTCAATACCACCTGACCCATTCCGAGGAGATCGATTTTTCGGCGGCCGGGCATTTCACCGCATATTTCGCAAGACTGCTTCTGGACAGGAAGTTTCCGAACGGTGTGGATTTGCTCAAAGTGGAGGTTCCGAGCCACGCGACGCCCGAAACCGGATGGCAGGTGGCGAGGCTTTCGCGCCTGCGATACTATAAACCGGTTCCCGCCGAGCGGGATTCCTGGGATGTACCGGGTTTGGTCTGGTACAAGGAAGATGCCACGCTGGAACAGGAGGGCGAGGATACCGATGTGTACGTCCTGCGGAAGAAGAAAATGGTCGCGGTCACGCCCTTGAATTTGGACATGACCGCGCCCGTGAACTTCGGTGATTTTGACCGGCTTTTAAGAAAAAGATGATTTGAAGTCATTGCGAACCCACGCGCTTCGACTTCGCTGTGCTTCGCTCAGCGAGGAGCGATCGCAATGGCAGATTCTATAACTCGCTTGCCCGGCTTGAAATTCGGTCTTTTGCACGTGAGACAAACTCGCCCAGGGAGATATGGTTCTGTTGTGAGCCGTCCCGCGCCCGCAGTGAGACCTGCCCGGCCTTCATTTCGCTTTCACCAACGACAAGCATGTACGGCACTTTCATCAACTGCGCCGAGCGGATCTTGGCGTTCATGCGCTGCGCGCTCAGGTCCGCGCTGACGCGGATTCCGCGCGCGCGCAGTTCCCTTTCGATCTGCAATGCGTACTCGTTTTGTGCGTCCGTGATCGGGATGACGCGCACCTGTTCCGGGCTGAGCCAGACCGGGAAACTGCCGGCGTAGTGCTCGAGCAGGAAACCGACCATTCGTTCGTGAGTGGAAAGCGGCGCACGGTGAATGCACAAGGGCATTTCATCCGCACCGCTCTTGTTCGTGAATTTGAGGTCGAAGCGCGCCGGCTGGGCGAAATCCACCTGGTTCGTGGCGAGGGAAAATTCGCGGCCGATCACGCTCCAAATCTGCACATCGATCTTTGGCCCGTAGAAGGCCGCCTCATCCCCGACCTCCACGAAGGGCACATTCCCATTCGTCATGGCGCGGCGCACCATGTCCTCCGTCTTCAGCCACAGACGCTCGTTATCCACATACTTCTTGCCGAGGCCGGCCTTGCCGTGCAGGGAAAGGCGCATGACGTACTTCTCGATCCCAAACAGCTCGAAGTACTTGTGATACAGGCCGATCACGCCCATGAACTCCTGCTCGAACTGTTCCTCGGAGCAATACAAGTGGGCGTCGTTCATCTGCATCGACCGCACACGCATCAGGCCGAACAGCTCGCCTGATTTTTCATAGCGATAACACGTGCCGTATTCGGCAAGACGCAGGGGCAGGTCACGATAGGAGCGCCCCTTCGAGGCGAAGATCTTGTGATGCATCGGGCAATTCATCGGCTTGACGTAATACTTCACGCCCTCGAGCTCCATTGGCGGGTACATGGAATCGGCATAGTAGGGCAGGTGGCCGGATTTGAGAAACAGGTCCTCCTTCGTCAAGTTCGGCGTGCGGACGCGCACGTAGCCGGCCTGCTCCTCCATTTCCTTGGCGAGTTTTTCCAGCTCCTCGATGATCACACCGCCGTTGGGAAGCCATAAGGGCAGGCCGGGACCGACCTCTTCATCGAAGATGAAGATCTCCAGTTCCTTTCCGAGTTTGCGGTGGTCGCGTTTCTTGGCCTCCTCCAACTGATGCAGGTAATCCTTGAGTTGCTGGGTGTTCTCCCAGGCCGTCCCATAGATGCGCTGCAGCATTTTGTTCTTCTCGTCGCCGCGCCAGTACGCCCCGGCAATGGACATCAGCTTGAAGGAATCCGGCTTGATCTCTTTTGTGTTTTGCACATGAGGTCCACGGCACAGGTCCGTGAATTTGTCATGCTGGTAAATGGAGATCTCCGGCTTTTCCCTGAGCGCGTTGCCGTATTCATCGAATCCGCCCTCTTCGAGGCCTTCGATCAATTCCAGCTTGTACGGCTGGTCGGCGAAGAGCTTCTTCGCCTCCTCCGCGGAAAGGACGGTCTTCTTGAACTCGTGTTTTCCCTGGACGATCTGGCGCATGCGTTTTTCGATCTGTTCCAGATCTTCCGGCGTCAGGTTGCGCGGCAGGTCGAAATCGTAGTAAAAGCCGTTCTCCACGGGCGGACCGATGGTGTACTTCGCCTCGGGGAACATTTCCACCACTGCCTGTGCCATCACATGCGCAGCCGAATGACGGATTCTATAAAGCTGTGAATCCTCGTATTTTTCCTGTACCTGTTGTGCCATCCTAAGTTCCTTTCACGCCCTCACCCCAACCCCTCTCCCCAAGGGAGAGGGGCGAAGAGGTGAGGGAAAAATAAAAACTCTCGCCCGTAACGGGGCGAGAGTAAATCTCACGCGGTTCCACCCGAATTACTTTGAATTACGCGTCGAGCGCAGCATTCAAGGTATCTCTTGGGCTTGTAACGGAGCCATCCGTTCACCTTACTTGCTTTCGCTTTCAGTATCCCGCTCGCGGGTGGTTTTCATCGGGAGTTTCCGGTCAGGGGTTTCAGCCAATCGCCCTGACTCTCTGTCGGAAACCGGACCGATTACTCGTCCCGGTCGAAGCGTTTGAATATTTTCTGAATTATATGCCTCCGCTTGGGATTGTCAAGCCGCCGCTACTCGCAATTGACACACTGCACATTGTAGATCCTGTGCGTAGCCGATGCGGTGGCACCTCCACCCGGCACGGGTATGGTGACAGGGATATCTGTTGAGCCGATTATCTTGAAGGTCAACTCGGGTCCCGGTCCGACCATCAGGGTATAGTTGACCAGCCCCGGCGTGTCGCTGTCAATGAAGGATTGTTCCAACCTGATCTTGAAGGTCTCCCCATCGAATGAACCCTTCACATTCGAGTACGCCAATGTGGCCATTCCATCTGAGAGCATCTGCTGCGCCTCACCGGCACATTGAGGTTGCGAGACCAGGTTCGATATGGCGGTTCCCTCAACCTTGCCATCCTCTCCAACAACAAGATCCAATGTGGTTTTCCAGGTCTCGTCGCTGCATGTACCGCCAATGCCGTAATTGCCGGTTGTGCGGGTGTCCAGAATCGCTTTCCAGCGATCTCCGACATAAAATGTGCCGCACTCCCTGGTTGGCTCGTTGGCGTGATCGTAGGCGCTTACGCACAATTCGAATTTCAAAGGAGGTTTCTTTGGGACCACGTATGTGACTTTGTAAGGCTTTACTTCCTTGACCTTGGCATCGCATTTCTGAGGTTCAAACTGAAAGGTCTCTTCATCGACAAGTCCACCGGGTATCGCTTCAACCTTGATATTCCTAATGCCGGTCTGCCAAGGACCTCCGGGTTGCGGCTCCCTTGCCTTGATGGTCAGTGTGATCTTTTTCCCCGGCTTGAGTTTTGACCCTCGGGAAATATCGGAATTAACATGCAGAATTGGAGGCATGTCATCCAGCCCGAGCGTTATGCTGATCTGGCCGTTGGTCGAAAGACCTGCATTGGAACCAGTGAGGACCTTGGCAGTCAGTACTACTGTATCGCCCTGTATATCACTGCCGCCTGGAAGCGCGCAGGGGTCCAGGGTGATATATTGACCGACAAACGCATCCGGGGATGTATTCGAGGCTGCCAGGTGATAGGTTTGATAGGGTAGCAAGGGCCCATAGACTCTGGCATGAAGTTCCACGTCCGCCGCATCGCAGCCGGCGAGCGACAGGATAATGCGGACCTTGTCTGCGTGGGGAACCATGAATAAGTCTCTTTCCGGACGCACTTCGATTATGCAGCCGCCTCCCCCACCTTGTGCCTGAGATGGCATTGGAATTGTGCCGGAATCACCCTGAACTGGAGGCTGGCCGCCCGCTCCCTGCTCAAGGGCCGCTTGATTTTCCAGACCTGGGATTTCCAACTGCGGCACCGCCACGTTAAAATACATCTCCCATGTCTGCCCTTCCAGCGAGGCGGTGACCCTGTACAATCCTGCGGCCAGAGTGGCGGGATTGGTGCCGATGGAATATGCCACTTCGCCGGCGCTCACCTGCAGATCGTGTTTGAAGAGCTCCTGCTCGTCCTCGAATGTCTCCTGAAACCAGGTGATTGTCAGTGGAGCATCCGTGAGCTGGCTGGCAGGATCGACCTGTGCAATCACCGTGATTTGAGGAGCTGTTGAGTCGAAGGTAAATCTTGGATCAACGACCTGCCCCTGCTCGTTCAAGGAGGAGGCGGGGAACATGCCAATGATCGGTCCTTCGGTTGCGGAGGAGGAAAAACTGGGGATCAAGCCGCCGAAACTGCATGCCAGGATGAAAAGACATACGATTGTGGTCGCCCCAACTCTAACGTAACCAGTGTGTGTATTCATGGATTGCCTCTTATCAGTACCGATAAAATCCTGCCGAACATGATCCAAAGTTAATTGTCAGGTTTCACCGAGCGCCAGGTATTGCAAAAAAGAAAGCCCCGAGGGCGTTATAGACTCGGGGTCCCTTCCGTGGTGGGCGAGACAGGGCTCGAACCTGCGACCTCTGCGATGTCAACGCAGTGCTCTAACCAGCTGAGCTACCCGCCCGGAGAATGGGTATTATAGCGGGTCGAGGTTGATTTGGCAATATGCCTGCCGCGTTCTCAACTATGCCGCCTTGTAGGCCATAAGGGTGAGGTCATCAGCCAACGGTATACCGCCGGTGAAATCATTCACATCCCGCAGGATGTTCTGCATCAACTCTGCAGCGGGGAGTTCCCCGTATTTGCGGATCACGCGCGCCAATCGTTCGCGGCCATACATTTCACCGGAGGCATTTTCAGCTTCGGAAATGCCGTCTGTATAAACCATGAGGATATCGCCTGAATCAAGCTTCACTTCACTGGAAGCGATTTTGAAATCCTCCATCAGACCGATGGCTGCACCCGTGGGGCCAAGCCACTCGTCTTGCCGGGACTTGCGCCGGTATAAATATGCCTCGTTATGGCCGGCACTGGCATAGGTGAGCAGGCGGGTGACAGGGTCGAGACGGCCGAAGAAAATGGTGACGAATGTGGTGAAATTGATGTTGTGAATGTATAAACGATTGATCCGTTCCAGCACCTCAACCACTGAGCGGTAATCGGGCACAAGGGTCTGGAATGCAGTTTGCAGGCTGGTCATGATCATTCCCGCCGAGATGCCGTGCCCGCTGACATCTGCAACAACAAATCCATGCATTCCGTCCTTGAAGTGCAGGAAGTCATAGTAATCCCCTCCGATGATCTGGGCCGGGCGGCTGAAGGCGGAAACGTCCATGCCGGGGATGGATGGGGTCTTCTGCGGCAGCAGGGAACGCTGAACCACCTGGGATAATTCCAGATCGTCCTCGAGTCGCCTGCGCTCCTGTTCGGAATAATGATCAAGGCAGATACAGGAGGTGTAATCCATGCGCAGCAGCCTGGAATCCACAATTCCCTGGCACACCTCGCATACCCCGAGTGTGCCTTGATCCAGTTCCTGAAGTGAAACATCGATCGTATGCAGGTGCTGCTGCAATTCAGCCTCAGCAGTCCCTCCGAGACGGATTTCCTTATCCACCGGCTTGCAGGATTCGCACCATTCATCCAATTGGGCACGTTTCTCGGTCAGACCGCGTTCAATATCCCTGGCGAGTGAGATCTCCATCCTTTCCTCCATGACGATGAACAAATGTTCTACATTATACCAGATAAATCCCTGTCCCGCATTTCGAAGATGCAATGGTGGTGGTTGAAATGGTTGCATTAGCCCTTGCGGTATAATCCCTGCGCATGTCGAGACGCAAGGTTCCGGAAGAATTATCGGTTGAGGAACTTCGCCGCCTGCTCGTTGAAAGAAGACGCGGCGCGCGCAAGGAACGACTCGAACATTACCGCCGAACGGGGCGTGTGGTATCGATCGCGCCGGACCTGCCGGATCTCGCCACCTCCATGTCCTCTCCGGTGGTGGAAACAACCGATGTATCCCCCGCGCCTGCCGGACCGCTCCCTGTCAGTCCGCGGCGAAAATTTCTCGACAGGCTGCTTCTGGGAGTGGAGGTGCTCGCAGCTCTGGGACTGATGGCTGTGCTGATCAATGGATTTGGATTGCTGCGCACATTGAACCGGGAAGTGGTGAACGCGCTCAATCCACAGACGATCACGCCCACACCGCTGGTCATGGCAGTTGTGCTCCCGTCCGGTCACACGCCGCCGGATGCGAACGGGAACACGGCTCCCAACGAGGCGGAAATCCCTTTT
>VGNF01000217.1 GCA_016866195.1 Chloroflexota bacterium
CGCGAAAGCGCAATACTCACAATAAAGATCGCCACCGAGAAGCCCAGTGTTACAGGGTTCAACTGTGGGATCGCCCCATCGAAACGCTCAATCGAAGCGCCGAAGCCAACGAATGCAATCGTCCCAGGGATCGAGCCGAGCGCCGTCGCCAGAATGAATGCCCAGTAGCGGATTCTCAAAAATCCCGCCAGGTAACTCACCGCGTCGTACGGCAAAAAGATAAAGCGCATCACCATCACAGTCTCGAAACTGTTATCGCGCATCCGCCGCGCATAGCGTTGAATCCAACCGTCCGAGCCGTCATCTTTCAGCAACCCTTCGCCAAAGAAGCGCCCCACATAAAATGCAATTGTGGACGAAATATTACTGGCGATGATGGTGTACAGCACACCGAGAACGGGTCCAAAGACAAATCCGCCCGCCAGAGTCAAAATGGTGGACGGAAACAAAATCAACGGGCGCACGGCATACAAAACGATATAGATCAACACGCCCCACATACCGTTCATCATGAAATCGAGCATCTGCTGGACGACCTGCAGGGAAGAGAGTCCGTTCGAGGCGGCGTACCACTGGTAGAGGGCAACCAGCCCAACCCAAAAAAGAAGCGCAGTGATCTTCTGTCCGTTCCGTCGAATAAATTTTTTATCGGCTGTCGTTTCCATAAAAATTCCTTTCCCTGTTGGAAACGAATCGCACATCATTCTTACCAAAGTCCATCCCCGCCTTAACATTTTTTAACAATTGCCCCGCCGAAAAACAGCGGGGCTTCATACTACTTACACGCTCTTCAAATACTCGCGGATGAGCAGCGCCGCCTCGCGCCTTCGCCTGCAACATCTCCACGCCAAAACGATCCGTCTGCTTGCGCAACTGCAAGGCAAACCCCGAGCCCAGCACGCCTTCGGCGAACCCCGGCACATTGTCCAGCCGCTCGGTTGCCGCCGCCTGTCCGCCCAGCGCGGCGCGTTCGATGACCAGGGTATCAATTCCCTCGCGGGCGGTGTATAACGCGGCGGTCAGCCCGGCAGGTCCGCCGCCGACCACGATCAAGTCATAATGATGGCGCGATGCGCTGGTCTTCAATCCCAGTTTCGCCGCTAGTTCCGCATTCGACGGCTCGACCAGGATCGAGCCATCCCCAAACTCGATGGTCGGGATGATGCGCTTGCCATCGTTCCTTTGCAACACATACGCCTCGCCCGCCTTGTCCTGCTCGATGTCCACCCATTTGTAGGGGATCTGATGCTCGCCCAAAAATTGTTTACTGCGTCTGCAATCGGGGCACCAATACGCGCCGTACACGGTTATGTCCACGGTTTCGTTTCCTTCTGCATGTTTGAAGCAAAAAATAAGAAAAGTCTTACTTATGTAAGAACTCGAATCTTATCACTTTCAAACTCAAATAGGAGCCACCATGAAAACACACATCTGGATTCTCGTTCTTGGAATTTTATCGACCGCCTGCGGCGCACCCACACAGTCGACACAACCCGCCTCGGACTCCCCCACGCCTGATCCTGCTCCCGAGACATCTCCTCCCCCCTCGGGCGGAAAGACTCTCCTGCCCGCTGAACCGCCCCCATTCGGCGCCGAGCGCGAATTTAGCACCGACTTCAGCAAACATTCCGTGCCGTATAGCGAAATCCTGTCGGGGGGTCCGCCCAAAGATGGGATTCCGTCCATTGACGAGCCGCAATTCATCCCTGCGAAGGAAGCGGACGAATGGCTCGCAGACCGCGAACCTGTCGTCTTTGTCCAGGTCGGCGAAGACGCGCGCGCCTATCCCATCCAAATCCTGATGTGGCACGAGATCGTCAATGATGTGGTTGGCGGCGAACCGTTGATGATATCTTTTTGTCCGCTTTGTAATACTGCAATTGCCTTCAAACGAACCCATGATGGTCAAGTGTTGGATTTCGGCACAACGGGCAGATTACGTTATAGCAATTTGATTATGTACGACCGCCAGACTGAAACCTGGTGGCAGCAAGCTACAGGAGACGCTATAGCAGGTGAATACACAGGTTCTCAACTTGAGTTTTATCCCGCCTCCATGATTTCATGGGCAGACTTCAAAACCCAATTCCCTGATGGCAAGGTGCTTTCACGCGATACAGGGCATCCACGCGACTATGGCAGGAATCCGTATTATGGATATGATGACATCAGCCAAACGCCTTTCTTATTCGATGGTGCGACACCTAATCAACTCCCACCAAAAAGAGTAATCAATGATACCGTCGGCAGAGAAGCCATCGTCGTTTTTTGGGCAGAAGGAACCGCCTCCGCGCTGGACAGGACCAAAATCCCCGAAGGACGCGAAGTTGGCTCGGCGGTGGTTTACTCAAGAGTCCTAGATGGCTCAACACTAGATTTTGAATCCAATGATAGGAAGATCTTCGATTTGCAAACAGGCAGTGAGTGGAATATTCTCGGTCAGGCAATTGCCGGAGAACTATTAGACAGGCAACTTGCATCGGTCGTTTCCATCAATCATTTCTGGTTCTCATGGGCGGCATTCAAACCTGAGACGAAATTTTATCAGCCGTGATACGAGAAGATAATAAAGTACACCAATTGATAATCACAACCGCATTCGGATTTGCCCAGCGCGGCACATATCATGTATACGGGTATAAATTCCGCCCACAAAATCTTATACCAACCAAATAAAGATCAAACAATCTGGAACAGGCGAACACCCCTATGCACAGGGGTGTTCCCGTTTATGCACTTCGAAACCCTATCGCGCCGCCCTGAACAGCTGCTGGACGTTTTTCCACCGCTGGATCTGCCGAAGTTCTATTCAATCTCGTCTCGGCAATCCTGACAATATCAAGGCATTATCTTCCCTAACCTCATGGCAATCCTGTGAGGGGTCAAGCCAATCTATTCATTGGCATAGGCGTCATGCAGATCCTTGACGAACCGCGCCTTGATCTCCACTTCCGCAAGCTTGCTGGAGGCGTAGATGGAGGCCTCCTTCATGAGTTGCCTGGCTTCTTCCTCGGGTAATTTCTTGAGGTCCTCCAGCGAGTATCCCTTGCCTTTCAAATAGGCTTCCAGCAGGGTTTTTTCCAAAAAGGCATGGATATCCACCATGGTTCCTTCTACTTCGAACTTTTCGGGAGACATAAACCACCTCCTTCTCATGGTTTCTGTTCACGTTTGCGTTCCAGCGAACGCTTCACCAGTTTGAGACGAAAATGATCCGCTCGTTCGCGCTCATCCAACGCCATTTGGATAAAATCCCGTTCCGATTTGAGTCGAGGGATCAGAAAATGGTCGAGCGCGTTCAGCCGTCTGGAGGTGCGCCGGACCTCATCGCCTAGGCGTGTGAGTCGCAGTTCGGTTTCAGCCAGCTGAATGATTGCCTCGACCTCTCTTTCAAAAGCGGCTGCTGCTTCATCGATGCTGATCGAAGTACCGACGATTGAATACCCTCGCTCGAGGAAAGAACGGGCGGCACTTTTCTGTTCAATGTGAGGGACTCTCACTCCCATTACGCTTCTCGCCGTAACCTCCAGCCCGAATCCACCTCGAGAGGCCAGCGCGGCGGCTCGAACCGACTCTGCTCCCGCCATCGCCTCCGCTCTCGCCAACGACTGGCTGGCAGCGGCCGCTGAAGCCTGAAGCGCGTCCGAACGCTCCAGTGCGGTATCCGCGGTGCGCATGAATTCTTTCATTAACGCTGTGCGTTTTTGTTCCAGCAAATCACGTCCCTGACTGGCCAGCGCGATCTGCGCCTTGCGGGCCAGAAGTTCCATGCGGGTGACGGATACGCTGCTCATTTTTTATGCTTGTGATATTGCTCGATGAACTCTTTGGGAATCCTCTTGAGCAATTCGGCGGGCATGGGAGATAGCAGATTCCACGCGCCATCGAGTGTCTCGATGATCTCGCGGTTGACCATTCCCTGCCCAATGTAAGACGCTTCGAAGCGTTTGGCGAAGTCCAGCACGCGGCGATCTTCGGCGGATAATGCCGCTTCGCCGATGATTGCCACCAAACGACGCAGATCGCGACCTTCCGCATACAACGCGTAGAGTTGGTCGGCGACCGAGCGATGATCAAGTCGCGTTTTGCCCTTGCCAATTCCTTCGTTCATCAAACGCGAGAGAGAGGGCAGGACATCAATGGGCGGGTAAATCCCTTTGCGATGTAAGTCGCGGCTCAACACGATCTGCCCTTCGGTAATGTATCCTGTCAGGTCGGGAATGGGGTGTGTGATGTCGTCATCGGGCATGGTGAGGATCACCAGCTGCGTCACCGAGCCGGGATTGCCGCGCATGCGGCCCGAGCGTTCGTACAAGCTTGCCAAATCCGAATACATGTATCCGGGATAGCCGCGCCGGCCTGGCACTTCCTCGCTGGCCGCGGCGATTTCCCGCAAAGCCTCACAGTAGTTGGTCATGTCGGTCAGGATGACCAGCACGTGCCGATGATGTGTAAATGCCAGATACTCCGCAGCCGTCAACGCCGCGCGCGGGGTCAGCAACCGTTCAATGGACGGGTCGTCCGCGCGGTTGATGAACAATACGGTGCGGTCCATCGCGTCGCTGGTGCGGAACTGATCCATGAAGAAGGATGTCTCGCGTTGTGTGATCCCGATGGCGGCAAAAACCACCGCGAATGGTTCGCTGCCCTTGCTTTCAACCGCCGCATGATCGTCCCCGCCTGCCACGCGTGCCTGGGATGCGATCTGCGCCGCAAGTTCATTGGCCGGCAGACCTGCGCCGGAGAAGATGGGCAGTTTCTGGCCGCGCGTAAGCGTGTTAAGTCCATCAAGCGCAGAAATGCCCGTCTGGATGAACTCACTGGGGTGCGTTCGCATTGACGGATTGATCGGAAGACCGTTAATGTCCAGCATTTTTTCCGGGATCAGCGGGGGTCCGCCATCGATCGGTTGACCCGACCCGTTTAGCACGCGCCCCAGCATCGAAAGAGAAACGCCGAGGCGGGCAACATCTCCAGTAAATCGGACGCGCGTCGTATCGAGATCCAGTCCGGAGGTCCCGATAAATATGCGCACCATGCAATGCTGCTGATCCACCTCCATGACCTGTCCTAATCTCACATCCTTGTCGGGTCCGATAATTTTCACGATCTCGTTGTAGGCCACATCCGCGATGCGCTCGACGAAGATCAATGGACCTTTGATCTGGGAGAGGGTGCGATATTCTGTGGTCAGCAGGGTGGGAAGGGGCATCGTCTTTAGCATCTTAGGCAACTCCCAAATCCGCGAAACTGAATTGGACGCGGTCCATAATGGCCCGAATTTCTTTTTCGGCGGTTCCCACTTCAATCCCTTTCATGCGCGCAATGTCGGAAACAATGGATAATCCGGTTACACGTTCCAAAGGAATTTTTGCTTCCAGGGCGGCCAGTGTATGGTGATAAAAATCCATGATCGTTTTCAGCATCCAATAACCCTTGCGAACCGGGCAGTAACGATCCGCTTCGCCGAAAGCCGATTGCTGGAGAAAATCCTCGCGCAGCATGCGGGCGATAGCCAGGACGGCGCGTTCGGGTTCAGCCAGCGCGTCGGGACCGACCAATTGAACGATTTCGAGCAGTTCCACCTCGCGCTGAAGAAGAGCCATTGCCTCCTTGGACAATTCAGCCCAATCGTCAGCCACTTCACGCTCGAACCAATCGCGGAAATTGTAGAGCGAATAACTACCTGTCCAGTTGATGGCGGGGAAATGGCGGCGGCGCGAGAGATCGTAGTCCAACGCCCAGAAGGTACTTGCCACGCGCATCGAGTTTTGAGTCACAGGTTCCGAAAAATCCCCGCCGGGAGGCGAAACCGCGCCAACCACCGAAACCGAACCCATGCGGGCTTTCGTGTTCGCATTCTCGTGGTTGCCCAGGCAAATGACTCTGCCGGCCCTTTCATAAAATTCCGCAAGTCGTGCGGCGAGATAAGCAGGGTATCCCTCCTCGCCGGGCCTTTCCTCCAAACGACCTGAGATCTCACGCAGCGCCTCGCCCCACCGCGAAGTAGAGTCGGCCAGCATCAGCACATCGTAGCCCATATCGCGGTAATATTCTGCAATCGTAATGCCTGTATAAATGCTGGCCTCTCGCGCAGCCACCGGCATATTCGATGTATTTGCGATCAGCACCGTGCGTTCCATCAACGGTTTTCCGGTACGCGGATCCTCCAATTTCGGGAACTCCTCCAGCACTTCCGTCATTTCATTACCGCGCTCGCCGCAGCCCACATAGACCACTACGTCCGCATCCGCCCAACGCGCCAGGCTGTGTTCGGTGACGGTTTTGCCTGTGCCGAATCCGCCGGGGATGATTGCCGAACCGCCTTTGGCAACC
>VGNF01000218.1 GCA_016866195.1 Chloroflexota bacterium
GGGGCGGGCGGGATGAGTTTCATTTGTTCACGCCATGTGGCTTTGCGGCCAGATGCCCTTGCAGAATGATCCGGCAGAAGTTCACCGTGTTCAAGCATGGAAGCGAGTTTGTCCACTTCCTCTTCCACCAGCCAGTAGATTTCATTGGCGTGCTCGAGTGCGCCATTCACGACAAAGCGTTTGCCCAATTCGCCCAACAGACGGCGGACTGTGGTATGTCCCATGCCCATGTCGGCGATGCTGTCTTCGCGCGCAGGCCCCGTATCTACTGCCCATTTGAAAACTTTATCGAACCAGCGATTCGGGATCAGTTTGAAGCGGTTGCGAATTTTCTTAAGCGTCTCTTCACGATGATGAATTGCCTCGCGCTGACGGGCATAGGGGTCATTGCCTTTGCCTTCCACATACAGTTTGAGCGCATCGAGAATCACTCCGGGCGTTTCGGCAGGAGTCGGATTCATGAAATCGAATTCATAAGAGGTGTGACCATATTCATCAAGATGATTTTCGAGGCGGGATTTGAACTCGGTCCAGTCTTGAACGGGTATAACTTCGGCGGTGGATTCAGCCTGAAGCGCGGCAACCAATTCACCTGTCGAGCTCCGAAGCATGAAATCGCCCAATGCCGGGTATGTGCGTATCCACATTCCCAGGCCGAACAAGGATTTTTCCGCCTTCAATGGCACGGTATCAAGACCGAACAACAGCGTGGAGGCGGCGGGATCACCTTTGCGTTTGATCATTTTGTAGACGCCAGAAAAGATGATCTCACTGGAACTTGCAGAGGGCAAAGTGCCAGATTGGATGACCGTGTAATACTTTCCCGCTATATACATCAACTCGCGCGCGCCCTCGAGAATTTCAGAGGGCGTCAGGAATTCGGGATTTTTTTCATCCCATTTTGTGATGACGTTTTTCATTGATTTACGCGCTTCCAGCCAGCGTTCTGCGCCTCCCGTGAACATGAATTTCAAACCCGTGAACGCCAGTCTCATCATGGCCAGGGTGAATTTAAGGTTCATCAAGAAGCCCATGTAAACGTAGCCGTTGATGATACGATATTGATACTCGGCTTCCAGCACATCAATATCCATCAAATCACTCAATTCGGCAGTGGCTTTGTTAACGGCGCGCAATCCCAGTGTGCCGAACAGGGGGGAGACTGCGTTGGGTAAATGCTCAGCGAGACTGCCGCGCGCATACACAGCTTTGGGATTGAGTCGCGTCCATTCAATCGATGGAGCAGATTGTGCAATTTGGTCCTGTTCGGTTGTTCCGAGAACGACCTCGCCCTTCGTCCCATCCACCGTGATGACCTGTCCGCTTTGGATGCGCTTGGTGGCGACGCCTGTTCCCATCACGGCGGGAATGCCGTATTCGCGGGCGACGATGCTTCCATGGCTGAGCGGTCCGCCGATATCGGTGACGACGGCGGATGCCATGGCGAAGAGCGGTGTCCAGGCGGGGGTGGTGGTGCCAGCAACGAGAACTTCACCAGGGCGCATTTGCTCGAAATCCTCGGGTCCGCGCAAGACGCGGGCGGGCGCGGTGACTTTTCCCGCGCTGGTAGGAACTCCCTTGAGAATGTTGCTGGTTCGGTTTCTTTCGGATTCCGCCAGCCAGACACTTGTGTCAATGCCCATGAATTTTTTCTTCATCGGCATCATGGGCGGCGGAGTCTCTTGTCCGACTTTCTTGTGGAAGGCTTTGCGTTCATCCACACGCGCCGACAGGTTTTCAATCTCTGCGCCTTGTCCCAGGGTGCGGACACAAGCCTCCACTTCGGCTTTCTCCAGCCAGTACATGTCATCGGCGTGCTGGATGACGCCCGCCGTTACGAAGCGATTTCCCAACTCACGCAACATGGCGCGCAGGATTGGATATCCCAGACCGATTTCAGCCAGCGCGTCCTCGCGCACTTCCGCCAGTGACTGTCCCCAATTGAGCGCTTTGATAAATGCCCAGCGTTTGAATCCTTTCAGGCGATTGCGCATGGTCTCTGCTGTCTGGATTCGTTTCGTTTCGCTGGCTTTCTGACGTTCGTGCGGATTAACTCCCTGTCCGCGCAGATACATCTTGATTGTTTCGAGGAGGATTTCGGGATGGTCAAGCGGAAGCGGTTCGGCGAAGTCCATTTGGAAAATCAGGTGCCCAAATCTTTCCAGGTGGGCTTTTAATCGGGAGGCAAATTCGGGGAACAGTGCGACAGGAACCGAATCGGGCTTCTCAAGATTCACTCCCAGGTCATGTGATGATGTGTCGAGAATGTACGCGTTCAGATGTTCATCTTCGCGAATCCATGCAGCAATGTCGTACAGCGATTTCTCTGAGCGGACGGGAATGTTATCCCAGCCCATCAACAGGGAATTGCCTTCGGGATCACCTTCTTGTTTGGCAAATTTGTTATAGACGCGGGTCAGCAATCCCTCCGAGCCGGCCGAGGCGCCCATTGTTGCGAACAGCAGTCCGGTGGCATAGTACATGGCGGCGGTCAGAATCTCCTGCGCCTCCCGCCAAAGTTCGCTTGCCGACATTTTTCCAAGGTCCTGCCCTTGATACTTTGCGACAGCCGCTTGATATTCGGGATGCAATTCGTCGCGCCAAAATGGGACCATCCTCCGCAACAGCCTGGGATAAGCAGGCAACATGCCCGTAATAATCCACCACCAGGCTTTGGCAGGGAACGCCGCGTTCATATAGGCGTAGCGGTTGATTGCGATGTAAAAATCCTCCTGCAATACAGGTAAACCCATCCCCAGCCGCATGCCGAGTGGCTTCATTTGCTCCGTCAATATCGGGATTGCCCACGTGATGTAGAGCGGGCTGAGCGGGCTTGGCATCAAGTCCACCACACTGGTGCGCATGTAGATGCCTTTCGGGTTCGGCGGCTTCCATTCGATGGGAACCTCTGGCAACGCCGTGACGGGGCGCGACTGCACGATGTAAAACTTTCTCCCCTCTCCTTCCAGGAGCCCCACAGGGGTGCTTCGCGAAGGGGTCGGGGGTGAGGTCAGACACCATTCGATATCTTGTGGCCTGCCGTAATAGGATTCGATTCTGCGCGCGATGCTGACGAGTTTAGCGACATCCGCCTCAACCAGGACCTTTGAGCTGCGCCGCGTGTCCGTGAGTGGATCCTCCCTCGTGCCTTTTTCCGTCAACACCGTGATGACGGTTTTCTCCGCGACCTCATACGTTTTGATTTTGCCCGTGGCTTTATCGGCGACGATGGTGTCAGGCGAGACGAGTCCGCCGACGATGGCTTCGCCCAGCCCCCACGCGGCGTTGATGACCATCTCGTCGCGCCGCCCATTGATGGGATTCGCGGTGAACAGAATCCCCGCGGCTTCGGCATCAACCATCTCCTGCAAGACGACTGCCAGCGCGACGATGTTCTGATCGATGTGATTCTTGATGCGATAGGCGATGGCGCGTGCAGTCCATAGTGATGCCCAGCACTTCTTGACGGCGTCCAACACTTCGTCAATACCATGAATGTTGAGGTAGGTTTCCTGCTGACCAGCGAAGGAGGCTTCGGGTAGATCCTCCGCCGTCGCCGAAGAGCGGACAGCGACCACGGCGTGTTCATCTCCGAGCGCCTGGTACGCATCGACAATTGCATCGCTCAAGTCAGCGGGGGTATGACTTTGGGCGAAGAATCCGCGAATCGTCGCAGAAGCCACTTCGAGCGAGGCGGGAAAAATCTTTGGCTGCAGTCCGTTTGCGGCGACGAATGTCCGATAGGCTTCGGTGGTGATATGGAATCCGTCAGGGACGGGTAGTCCCGCGTTAATCATCTTCGCCAGCGACATGCCCTTGCCGCCGACGGTCATAAGATCGGCGTGAGGGGATGAAAGGGGAATGATATAGGTGTTCACGGGGTCTCCTTTATGGTTGTGCCTGTTTCAGTTGCATGTCCTTCTTCTTTGATCCAGGCCAGACTCACGAAAAATACGATGCACAGGATCAAGGAACCGCTGAGATACGGGTAATTCGGATTGATGTCGAAGACAAAACCTGCGATGATCGGCCCGACAATTCGCCCGAGGCTGACGAAGGAATTGCTCAAACCCATCGAAGCGCCCTGCCCGGCCGTTGTGCGTTTCGAAGTCAGCGAGTGAATGGACGGGCGCAGGAAGGTGATCGAGCAGGTGAAGATGCCTGTCGTCAATAAAACGGTCGCATACGTGTCCGCAAGCAATAAGAGAATGAATCCGACCGCGCCGACGAGGAGCGAGGTTTTGATGACGGTCGGCTCTCCCCAGTGTTCGGTTACCAAGCCCGTCAACAGCCCGCGACCGACCAGGGCAATGGCTCCGACCACGGTCAGGATGCCGCCAACCTGTTCGGGCCCGTACTCCAGTTTTTTGAGCATGTACAGGCCGAAGACCGATTCAAAATTGCTGGTGCCGAAGGTTGCCAGGAATGCGACGAGCAGGAGCAGGCCAATGGGACCTGTCAACGCACGCCAGAGCTCACCGAAGCGGATGAGTTGAATCCTTTGTCCTTTTGGAGCGCGTGCTTCCACTGGCAATGATTCGGGGAGGAGGGCCGCGATCAGAAAAAGAGAAAGTAATGCCATTAAGGCGGAGACAAAAAACGGGGTCGTAAGTGAACCGCCTGCGAGAAGCCCGCCAATGCCGGGTCCAATCACAGTCCCTGCACCCGCGACCGCGCCCAAAATCCCCATCCCTCCGCCGCGCGCTTTTTCCGATGTGCTGTCGCCGATGTATGCCATTGTCGTCGTGATGGTGGCGGAGGAGAGAATGCCTGATAGGGCACGGAAGGTGAGCAACATCCAAATTTTTGTGGCGATGCCGAAGGCGAACATGGCGAGGGCGTACCCGAACATGCCGATCATCAAGATGGGTTTGCGTCCCACGCGGTCTGAGATACTGCCCCAGATGGGACCGAAGAGGAATTCGGTGAGTGCGGCGGTGGCGACGAGGATGCCCAGGGCTCTTCCGCTTGCGCCGAGTTTGTCGATGATGAACGGGAAGACGGGAATGACCATGCCGAATCCCAGCATGACCACGAGCAGGGCAAAGACCAGGATGAAGAGGTTTCGGCGATTGGTTGTTTTCATGATTTGCACCTCGTCATTGCGAGCAGAGCGAAGCAATCTCCTATTTTCAAGTATTTACCTGCCACAAGGAGATTGCTTCGTCGTGGTGCTCCTTCGACTTCGTTGCACTCCGCTCAGGATGATGCGCCACTCCTCGCAAAGACATTCTCAATTCAACGACACCGTCCCCGCGCTGCCATCCACTGTAATCATCTGTCCATCGTGAATGCGGCGCGTTCCGACGCCGGTTGCCAGCACCGCAGGGATGCCGTATTCGCGCGCCACGATGGAACTGTGACTCAACGGGCCGCCGATATCGGTGACAACGGCGGAGGCACGGGCAAAGAGGGGGGTCCACGCCGGGGTGGTGATGCCAGCCACGATCACGTCTCCGGATTGCATTTTGCTGAAATCCTCGGGACCCAGCAAGACACATGCACGCGCGGTGACCTTGCCCGCGCTGGCGCCGAAGCCTTTGATTTTGTCGCTGGTCTGTTCGTTGTCCGCATAAAATTTGGACAAAAAGCTTTTTTGCGGCAACGTGGTCGGCGGGATGATGTGCCGCATGGCCTCCCATTTGGCTTTGCGCCTCCCAACGTCAGCGGAATGGTTCTTCAGGGTTTCCCCTTTTTCGAGCAGGACAGTCAATGCCTCCAGTTCCTGTACTTCGAGCCAGTAGGTATCATCCGCGCAGGCGATGGGGGCTCCAGCCGCCAGACGTTTGCCGAGTTCACCCAATATGCGGCGGATCTGCGGATGTCCCAGTCCCATATCCGCGATGCTGTCCTCGCGCAACGGTGCGGTATCCTGTGCCAGTTTGAGCAGTTTGAGGAATTGTTTACGGCGCAGTGGATCGAGCCGTTTGATGATCTTCTCCGCGGCTTGTTGGCTCCGCTCAAGCGCCGCCTGTTGTCGCTGATACGGATTGTTCGTTCCGCTCAAATACACTTTTATGGTCTCGATCAGCGGGGCGGGAGATTCGGCGGGAACAGGCTTGGCAAAGTCCAAATCGTAAACCGCGTGACCGAACTGGCGCAGGTACGATTCGAAGCGTGATGAAAATTCATCCATCGCGTGAACAGGCTTGGGGTCAGATTGAAGCGCTGCACAGAATTCATCTGCAGAGACGCGCCTCAGATAATCCACCAGGTCGGGTTGACCCTTCACCCACATCGCCAGATCGAACAGGGCTTTTTCCGCCCGAATGGCGTGGTTTTCCGTCCCGAACACAAAGACTTCCGCCTTGGGATCGCCTTTAAAA